>CAZCNI010000313.1:0-3416 GCA_964499765.1 uncultured Polyangiaceae bacterium | reverse complement strand
ACGATTTCGGGTTGAACATGGTTCATCCCATGGACTACGCGGTGTCCCAGAGCTACAACGGAAGAAAATTCGGCCTGTTGTTGGAGCCAGTCAATCAGCGTATTCGCTGCGGAACTGTGATCTGAGGCCGCAATACTGAGACTTCCTTGCTGATTCGTCTCCTGCTCGTTGTACATAAGATTAGTACCGCTTAGGCCAATGCGGTCAATCTTTGCATTAAGCTTTCGCTTAAGTGAGTCGCCAACCTCGTACAGAGCGGCCTTGATGCTCGACGAGCCGCCATTGATCGTCAAAATGTGTGGATTTGCAGATTGCATGGGTGACTCACTCGTCATTGTGCAATCCGAACAAAGCCAGCTTGGCGCACGTGGACCTGTAATCTGTATGAAGAATACTTCGAATCCCCAAACCTTCCGCTACGTTGACGAACATGGGCGTATTGTCGATATAGATTACCTGCTGGGGTCGCACTTGGGCAATGTCCAGCGAAAGTCGAAAAATGTCCGCATCGGGCTTACGAATGTGAACGAAACATGAGGAAATAAAGGAATCCACAAACTCCCCTAGCTTGAATTTGCGAATCCGGTACGCATTCAGTTCTTTTGCTTCATTGCTGACTACTACGATCTTTAGTCCGCACTTTGCTTTGAGGTTACGTGCTAACTTGATCATCTGCGGATTCGGCTTGGAAGCGGCAAAGACGAACGCTTGAAACTGGGAGCGAGTGAAAGGACGCTTTTGATAGAACACCGTCAAGTCCAGGTATTCTTTCATGCTAAGCTTGCCCAGCTCAAAGGCTTCAAACGCCTGATGATGCCGTTCCTCCAGTTCGCTCAAATTTAACTTGAACGTTGTTGCGGCCTTCTTGCGGGCAACTCGATCCCATCCATCGGTGAGCAAGACGCCTCCGATGTCCAGAAATATGCAGGCGATTGATGCCAACTTGATTACCTTTGTTACTTTCGTCAATCGGCTCATCGCTGCCATTGGATGAGTGGGTTCTCGAGTGGAATCGCAACACCGTTAAAACTCGGCACTACGCGCGGTGTATAGTCCGATGCGGGTCGAGCTGCAGGCATAGTCGCGCTGTAAATGTGACCGCCCGGGACGCCGTCAATTTGGCCTACACGCGTCATTTCCTGATGCATGGGGATGTCGCCGTTGAGCCCGTCGGCGAATATTTCGACCTGCACTGCCCCAGGCTCGACGTCGGCAAGAATGACCTGAAGATCGAAAACGTGCTGCGCACCCATCGTCTGCACTTTCATCTCACCAAAATGTATTGCGGACCATTTCTGGGCAAGACAGTGCCTCCATTCCACAATTTGACTGCCCAATGCGCCGTTGTTGGCAGTGCGCAACTGAAAGGCTGTTGCCGCAGGGAGGTAATGCTGTTCAGTGTATTCGCGCACTGTTCGGGCCGCAGAGAATTGCGGTGTCAGCCGTGCCATGCTTTCCCTCATCCGCTTGACCCACGCGGTAGGAATGCCGCTCGCATCTCGTGCGTAAAACTCTGGAATTACCTCTCGCTCAAGGAGGTCGTAGAGTGCATCGGCTTCGACGTCATCCCAACTTGGATTGTCGACCACATCCCGGCCATTGCCCAGCGCCCAACCCACATCGGGGGAGTAAGCTTCTGCCCACCAACCGTCCAATTCTGAAAGGTTGATTCCACCATTGACGAGCACCTTCATGCCACTCGTTCCGCACGCCTCCCAAGGTCGCCGTGGCGTGTTGAGCCAGACGTCCACCCCTTGCACTAGGTGTTCCGTCAAATGCATGTCGTGATCACTCAGGAAGATCACGTGGGGACGAACTTCGGGACGCCTAATAAAATGGGTCCATTCCTGAATCAGGGCCTGCCCGGCCTGATCTGCTGGATGGGCCTTTCCCGCGAGGATGAGTTGCACGCGGCGTTGCGGATTGGTGAGCAGCCGAAGCAGTCGCTCTGGGTCGTGCAGCAATAGGTTTGGCCTTTTATATGTCGCAAAACGCCGAGCGAAGCCCAACGTTAGAACGCTGGGATCGAACAGCGTTTTTGCCGCCTCAATTGCCTCGGGTTCCGCGCCGGATGCAGCCAATTGCCTTGACAATTGCGCGCGAGCGTATTCAACGAGACCCTTATTGGCCGCTGTACGGAATTGCCACAGCTGGGTGTCGGAGACTCGGCGAATATCTGCCCCTAGCGTATCTGCTTTGCCTAACCAACGATCCTTTCCACAGGCCTGCGTCCAAAGCTCGTCGGCGGCCGCCGAGTCCCAACTCGGCATGTGAACTCCATTCGTCACGTGCACAACGGGCACTTCGTCAATCGGCCACTTCGGAAAGAGTGGCGCAAATAGATTCCGGCTAACCTTTCCGTGCAAACGACTCACACCATTGACGGCCCCGCTGCCGCGGATTGCCAAGAAGGCCATGTTGAAATCCTCCAGCGAGTCATTAGGATTCTGCCGCCCCAAAGCCATAAGCTCATGAAGCGTGATGCCGAGCTTTTGCTCAGCATATCCACCAAGGTATTGTTGGATGATCGCCGGCGAAAAGCGATCAAACCCGGCTGCCACGGCTGTGTGGGTGGTAAAGATGTTTCCCGAGCGAGTCGATGCCAGCGCAACTTCGAAGGGTTGCCCTGTCGTTCGCATGAAATGGCGAGCACGCTCCAACACTGCGAAAGCCGCGTGACCCTCATTCAAATGACAAACTTCCGGTTCTATACCAAGCGCATCCAGCAGCCGCCATCCTCCTATACCCAGCAGCATCTCTTGCTTGAGCCGCAGCTCCGGCCCGCCTCCGTAAAGCTCGCAGGTAATCCCGCGATGAGCTGGGTAATTCGCGGCGTCATTGCTGTCGAGTAGATACAGTTTGGTCCTGCCGACTTGAACTTGCCATGCGCGCAACCAAACTGAGTAACCCGGTAGGGCAATTTCCAACCGCAGCCACTCGCCGTTTGCTTGTCTCAATGGTGTGATTGGCAGCTGCCCAGGATCGTTGTACGGATATAGTGCCTGTTGCGCGCCGTCCTTGTCGATGATTTGGCGAAAGTAGCCCCGCTGGTACAATAGCCCGACGCCCACAACTGGCACGCCCAGATCCCCGGCAGCTTTGAGCTGGTCACCTGCCACGTTGCCCAGGCCACCCGAGTAAATGGGCAACGCTTCGCTCAACATGAACTCCATGCAGAAATAGGCAACGCACTTCAAGGCACTCTGCGGATAACGCTCTTGAAACCATGCCGGTACTTTCAAAGCCATTCGCCGAACTTGGACAAGATCGTCAACCTTTTTTCGGAAAGCGGGAACCGAGAGCACACGCTCTATCTGGTCGCGCGAGACGGTTTGCAGAACAACCCAAGCATTGTGCGTAATCTCCCATAGTTTAGGATCCAGCTGCCGCCACACTTCGTCGGTCGCATGATTCCA
>CAZCNI010000312.1:0-3419 GCA_964499765.1 uncultured Polyangiaceae bacterium | reverse complement strand
GTTGAGTCTAGTATCCGCTTCCGGGGCTTTCGCTTGATTCAACGTGATACGCGACACTGAACACTACCGCGGTTGCCGCATTAACGCCGAAGCTATGGCGAGCACCGACATCCAGACTAAAGGCCGAGCTGATATAGCCGACGCCAAGGCTTGCCGCATGCGCTTCTTGCCCCGAATCCCAGCGATAGCCGGCCCGGAGCGGATAATGCTCTGCCAAGAGGTACTCGCCGCCGAACATCAAGCGCATCGTCGTACGATTCCAGGTGTTGAAGTCAGCGAGCGCATCACCCTCGATGGTGAAACTCTGAATTCCGTAACCGATGCTGCCAGCCACTGACGTTGGTTGAAAACCAGAACCTGCAGTATTGAGTCCCTCACCCACCAGCGAGAACGCTACGTTGGAGTTGGTGGGTTGCAGAGTTGCACCGACGTCGAAACCAAGACCGCGCACGATCGATTGATCATGCAGACCGCCTGACGCAAGGCTCGGACCGAGTGGGCCATTGCCGTTTTCCCGCAATGAGAGATAGCGGCCGGTAGCCCCGACACGGAACTGCTCCGAGAACGGCATTGCCAATGAAAGCCTCAAATCAGAGGACAATCTGTCGATTCCGTTGTGGTCTTGTATGGTCCAGAGCGCCGCTAAGCCACCTGCCAAACGCGTGCTACTGGTGCTTGAGTCCACGATTGCAGCGCCGAAGGTTTGACGATTCGCCTCGGGCCAGATCGATGCCAACGCTCCCACGTGATAGACGCGCGAACTTACCATGTTCGCTGGATTGGAAAGCAGCGCGCTATATGATGAACTGAAAGCACGTTGCGCGCCGGACATCCCTGCACCACGACCGCTGTCAACCTCATTATAATCCCAGCCAACTTCCGGTGGTGGCGTGGCAGACGCAACGCGTGGCACCGCAAGCATGCAGAGGGCGAGAACCATATTGGCTTGCACCCGCGTTCTCATGGAAAGTTTCTTCTGTGCGACAACTTGCGACCGGTGAGTCATTCAGTTCTTGCAACAGCTAGCCCAGACTTGCAGCACGGGCCAACGGTGAGTCACTCAGTAATCGCAGCAACTAACCCGAACTTGCAAAGCAGGCCAATAAACCGGCGGTTCCAAGTCACCTTTGAGTTGAAATTAGGTTTGGCCGAACCCCCCACTGGCAACGCAGGAAATGTGAAGCGCGAGTGGTCGACGCTCAATCTGAGGTCTCCAGGCACAACCACACACGTGGCTGACGAAGTTTGATTCGTGCTTGCTGACGTCACATCCGTACTTCCTTGATCTTGTTGGTGAACCAATTGCGTCGAACAGGACCTGATTTGTTTTCGTTCGATATTGCCATTGCCCTCTTGACTACGAGAACAGTGATGGAACGAGCACAGAAAAAAATTTTTCGGCACGTTGCTAGTATTCACCACGGGGATCAGGCGAATTTTTTCGCGCGCTGAGCGTTGCGCGCGCGAACCCAAATCAATCGCCCATTTCGGGCCAAAGGTTCAAGGTAGTTTTGTGCCAACTTGATGGCAAATGCATGTCAAGGATTGAATTAGGTCGCTAACCGGTGCTAGCTGCGCGTCCCGATTGATTGCGACAACGGGATCATCAATCGCTGCTTGCTTTAAGTTCGTCCGAAAGTTCTCGCACTGGTGAGTTAGCTTGTACCATTGGCTTAGCGGTAGGCCCGAGTCAGGCCAAGAATTAATGTTGACTGCTGTATCGTGATCGGGTGCCAAGCACTAGTTTGGTAAACCCCAGATTGTCCACAATCCTGTGGACAACTAACGGGCAAGTATTCGTTCAATGGGCGTCCATTTCTCAGTGAATACGCTGATGCAGGAATCCACCGAAATGCAGCAGTTATGGCTACAAGCGGTTGCCAGAACTAGAAGCAAGAGTCCGGTGACATTCGAGCAGTGGTTCTCGGGTGTTCAGTTCGATGGACTGCAGGGCAACGTGCTGGCTCTCTCCGCCCGCGACGAGTTCGTGCGGGATTGGGTGCATGACCACTTCGTTCCGGACCTGATTGATCAGATTGCCAGCCTGCAGGGTGGGCAACGAGTGTCCGTCAAATGGCAAGTTCAGCGCGAGCTACGCCAGCCAGTTGCCGAGGTGGCGCCGCCCGAATCGCAACATCCAGCCGCGACCAGCTCCATTCGAGCCGCGGAGTCATGGCGCACGTCGACGATGCCACCGCCAAACGGTCGAACGAAACGTCCAAGCCTCGTTCCCAAAGTTGACCGGTCGGCAAACAGTGAACTCTGGCAAGCGCTCAACCCGAAGTTCACGTTCAACAACTTCATTGTGGGGCCATCGAATGAGCTGGCTTATGCCGCGGCCTTCGCAGTAGCCGATAAGGAGGGCGTTCGATACAACCCCCTCTTTATCGCGGGCGGAACGGGCCTTGGCAAGACGCATCTGATGCATGCCATTGCCCACACCGTATTGTTGAATCGGCCCGAGGCTAGAGTGATGTACGTCTCGGCAGAGCGTTTCACCAATGAGTTCATCGAGGCGCTACAGCACCACAAGATGGATGAATTCCGATTTCGCTATCGTGCTTGCTGCGATGTGTTGCTCGTCGATGACGTGCAATTCTTGGCAGGTCGCGAGCAAACGCAGGAAGAGTTCTTTCATACGTTCAATGCTCTGCGTGATGCGGACCGACAAATTGTCGTCTCGGCGGACAAGTATCCGCATCAACTGCAGCGGATGCCCGAGCGGCTAGCTTCGCGATTCACCTCGGGTTTGGTTGCCGACGTGCAAATACCCCAGCTTGAGACTCGCGTTGCCATCGTGCGCAAAAAAGCCGAACTGGAACAGATCCTGGTGCCGGATGAGGTTGCGGTGCTGCTGGCACAGTGCGTACAGAGCAACGTGCGGGAACTCGAAGGCGCTCTGATTCGTTTGGCTGCCAAGTCATCCCTGACGGGGCAACAAATTGATGTGGAGTTTGCGCGTCGCGAGCTGATGTTGGTCGGTTCTCGGAGGCCAGACCCAACGAGCGTTGCTGACATTCAACGGGTCGTATGCGGTCACTTCCGTCTTTCCAATACCGAGCTGCTGAGCAAAGACCGTCACAAGAGCGTTGCATTTGCACGTCAAGTAGCCATGTATCTGTGCCGGCAGCGGCTCAAGTGCAGCTTCCCAGAACTGGGTCGCGCATTCGGGAATCGCGACCATACGACAGTGATCAGCGCAGTGCGGCGCGTCGAGTCGCTGCGTCAGAAGGATCCGCAGGTAGCCGCGCACCTCGAGGCCATCGAGAACAAACTAGCCTCATCCGACGGCGACTAGTACCAGCCAGCCTCGGGCCAAAACTGCCCACACATTTCAGGTTACCCAGCTGGAAAGCCTCGTCGAGAGCAAGGCGGAGCGAGAACCGGACCGGAACGTACTTTATGTACGTGAGGACCGG
>CAZCNI010000311.1:0-3420 GCA_964499765.1 uncultured Polyangiaceae bacterium | reverse complement strand
GTTTGCCCCCAGCGGCACTGCCACGGCGGTCACTACAGGCATTGATGCTGGTGAGTGGACACGAGGTCCCTCTTCGCGCGGGTGAGTAACATGCTCGTTGCTCGGCACCGGGGCGTCCCGGGAAGTCGACTGATGTGGCAGCGGAGGTGGCCCGCCTGCTTTCGGCCCCTGCTGTGCGACGGGCTTATCCGGTGACGCTGGCATTCCATGAGTTGGCGCAGAGACGAGGTCGGTCGTTTGCGCCTTACGCAGCGGAGGCGGCCCACCACCCCGACCAACCGCGGCCGATTTTGTCTCGCCTGCCAATTGGGTGGTCGTGACTGCTGCTGGCTTAGGTTCTGGTCCTGCAGTTTCAACAGAACTAGTTGGTGGCACTTGCTTGCTAACAGCAACCGAGTGCGCAGTGTGCGTAGCACTTCCCATGTGTGCGGCAACTGCAGTTGATTTCGGCGCTTCCGCTGTCTTGGTTGGCACAGCAAGTGTGGGTTGTTTTGCTACTGCTTGGTTTGGGAATTGAACACTCTTGTCGGATGCAGCCGCGTTACGATCAACTTTCACCTTATTTCGATTATTGTCGCTGGAGTCTTCGAGTGTCCGATGACTGGTCGTTGGAGGTCTGTCTTCTTTCTTTGTCTGCGGCGTAAGCCCTCGCGCATCGGGTTGAGCCGCGCGGCGATCCGGCCTCGCATTTTGTGGACCTGCTGTTGCCCCTATATGCGTGGAAGACAACCAGTCACTAGATGCCAATCCTGCCGATTTCACCCCATCCACGGCAGGCGCTTCCTTAAGTGCCGGCTGCTTGAGTGACGAACCTGCGCTAGTTGCGTCTGCTAGTTTAGGAGTAGTGGTACGAGCAGCGTCGCCCAAACTCGCACTACGAGTCATTGGTGTTGCGCGCGTACCGCTTGGGTCTGGACTCGACGGTCGATCCCCGGAGCCCAGCCCCACCGTCCCAATCACCGGGTGTCCTTTGGTGGCTTCGGAAGTGATTGACCCTCTCCTAGAACGACCGTCAACTTGGATCGACGCCTTGCATTGGCGGCACTTCAACGTTGCAAGTTGACCATCAACGCGTTTTTCCCAGACCTCGTCTGGGATCGAAAACGTTGCGTTGCAAGCGCCACATGAAACCGGGTGCGGCATGGCCTACCCAGAGATTAGCGAGCAATCGAGGAATCTGGATAGTCCGATTCGTCAGGTACGTGGGCAGCCGCGCTAGCTGGACACCTGGCTCATGGTGCGGCCCATTGGTTCAGAAGACGACGCCGAGCGAAAGCCGGAACACCAATACGATCGGGTAGGTCCAGTCGTGCAGGTTTACGACACCCGGCGGCGAATCTCTGGTTACCGCTATGGATTGTTCCTTCTGGTTGTCACAGCCCGAGGTAGCGGATTTGTAGCCTGTCGGAGTCGGGAGGAGGCACCGGTTCTGGCGGTTGAGCATCGAACCAAGACCAAAAGTGCCCGCCAGAGTAAAAGGGCCCCACTTGGAGTGGGAACCAATGAGGACTTCGAATGCGCGCTCCACGGATTCGACCTTGCTGTCGATGGGCCCCCGCGCATCATGAGATTCGTAGTCAACGACATAATCCGTGAACTCAGCTCGAAGTACGTAGCCCTCCATGGGCTTGCCACTGAACCAGAAACCGACGCCCGCTGAGGCGCCTGCAAGTGCCCCGACGCCTCCGGATTTTTGATAAAGGTTGTTGGGCACGCGGCTCAGGTTCAAATTCAGGGATGGAGGCTGATCGTTGACGACGAACATCGGAATGAATTCGACCGATATGAACTTCCAAACCTGGGATTCCAGCTCAACGCCAAGGCGACCAAAAAGCAGCCAATTCAAGGGGTCGATTCGAATCGACATTGTCGGCCACTCGAATGATCCATGCGGCTCATTTGTCGGTTCAGTCTGCGTAGCCTGGCGTGCATTTGTAGGGGCATAGCCACCTGCATTCGGATTAGCGGAATATGCGTTGCTGGTCGTACCGGACCCGTAATAGGGATTGCTTGCCCGTTGATCTGGCGCGGCGTTTTGCCCAGATGGTATCAGTTGAGGAGGAGGGGGATTGCTTGCCCGCTGATCCGGCGCGGGACCTGGCGCAGGTGGTGTCAGCTGCGGAGCGGGCTGAGGAGTGTCTGGTCGCGATGACGGCGCTGACGCCGTCGACTGAGCAGGATCGACGCTCGAGGCTGATGGCGCGGCCCCGCTGGGAAGAGCCTCGCCAGAATAGTTGGTTTGTGCGCCCGCAATGGTCGCTGTTGTGAAAATCGAGAGTGCTAGGCTACAAACGGCTCTCTGCAACATGACCGTATCATACGGCCTAAAGGGTCACTGTAGAACCCGGCAAATTAGAAACTTCCAGCCGGGGCCGCCGCCATCAACGCTTGGCTGAAGCACTTGGCCGAGCATGGCGGCCCCACCCTCCAGATCGAATACTGTCGCTATCCCGAAAAAGGTAGCTTCTCGGGTTCAGCGAGCTACTACCGAACCAACGGAGGGCCATTACCGAATGATCCCCAAGATAGTGTTAGGCAAGGGCGATATCGAACGACAGAAGGCCGAAGTGATCATTCTGCCCATCGGGCAAGGTGGTCTCGAGTCTGACCCTGACTTCATGCGACTGAATGCCGTGTTTGAGGGGGCACTGAAGATACTCGCGCAGCAGGCCGACTTTTCCGGTCGAATCGATCAACTGCTTGAGTGCACGACCCTTGGTCGGTTGCCTCAGCACCGTCTTGTGCTGGCAGGCATGGGCAATCTCGAAACCGTCCAGTCATCTCACTTGAGAAGCTACGCGGCAACTGCGATTCGTTGTGCGCTCAATGCCAATGCGGCGAAAGTCGCCTTGTTAGTGCCGCGCGGTATTGCCACTGACAACTGGCGAGCCATTGCCGAAGGGGCCGTGCTCGGAGCCTACAGGTTCACGAAGTATTTGACCGCCGAGACCCGTCCGAAACGCCCACTCGACACTATTACGCTCTGCGGTGCCGCGAATAGCAGCCAGTCAATCAAGAAGCATGTGGAGCTAGGTCAAAACATTGGCCGTGCCGTCACGCTGTGCCGTGATGCAGTCAATGAACCCTCAAATGTACTGACGCCCACGAGTTTTGCTGAACTCGCATTGGAGGTTGCGCGTCGGCACGCCATGAAGATCAAGGTGCTTGACCAAAAAGCGATCGATCGTACAGGAATGCACCTGTTAGCGGCGGTCGGACGCGGAAGTGTCCATGAGCCCAAGTTTGTCCACATGACATATTCGCCCAAGGGACGGGCGAAGAAGAAAATCGTGTTTCTGGGCAAGGGCCTCACGTTCGACTCGGGAGGACTATGCATCAAACCCGCGGCAGGCATGGACGAGATGAAGAATGACATGGCTGGAGCGGCAGCCGTGCTGGGGCTAATGGATGCGCTCGGTG
>CAZCNI010000310.1:0-3427 GCA_964499765.1 uncultured Polyangiaceae bacterium | reverse complement strand
AGGTGAAGTGCCCGATTCCCGGTTTCTATGTCGTTTTGTGTGCGCAAACCGGCTGCGACTGAAATCGATCGATGCCGAACCGTGGTCAATACGGTAGGCTGCACGCGGTTTGACGCTACTTCTCGGCAGGGTCTGGATTCCATTAGTCGCTATCTTGTATGTAGCGTTCGCTGCATTACAGATGCAGTCTGGCGCATGGTTGGCCTACTGCGTTATTGTAGCTTCCCCAATCCTGTTCCCTGTGTGGCGCAAGACCGCGGCCACCGATCGTCGGACAACCTCCGCCGAACCGGGGGCCCTGCAGGCCAGTAGAGCGGCAACAGCGGCTGGCCTGCTATGGCTAGCAGCCCGATCGGGACCTGCCGGGCACCCGGCATTCGATGCGGTTGCCAATCTCGCCGCAGGTACGTGCACCATGGCAGCCCTGGTTGCTCTTGCCCGCATTGCCGCACCGCGAGGACTCCTGGCGCCGCCGAAAACGAGTCGGTCGCTGGATAGCGTCGTGTTCGCGGGGTTTCTTTGGTCAGTCGCCACCAGCTTGCCCACATTGCGCGCTCTGGTGCAGGACTCCGCATTGCGTATCGATCCAATCACGATCGACTATGCGACGCTTACCGCAAGTCTCTCGAGTGCGCTGCTGATGCTAGCCGTTTCCGCCCGCTTGAGGTTGCTGCGAAAATTAGAGCTCGGCGTCGGCGATCGCGCAACCGGCTCGCTTACCGTATCAGTCGTCGCTCTGTTGTTCGCAGTGCCGATGGCACTGTTGAACTTCGGCGCACCCGACCGTGTGGTGCCGGGTGTACTCGTTGTTTCGAGTTTGATTCAATGCTGGATTGCCACAACGGGTGACCCCGCCCGGATCATTCGCTGGCTAAGAGGACTAATAGCCATCCTGGCACTCGGCGCACCCGTTGCTCTATTGGGCTCCGTCGTGGCACAGAGCCACAGTGGGTACACAGGTTGGGTGATCATTGCTATTGCAGGCTGGTCAGCATCCGTCGGTATCCTGGCAAGAAAGATCGCAAGACCGCTGGAGCCCGAACAGTCTCGCTGGCTCTCAGCCATTGAACAGGCAACCCATTGCGCACTGGAGCCCGATCCCAATGACGCGATGCGATTTGCGCTCAGCGAATTGTCGCGTTTGAATCCAAGCGGGTCAGGTCGAACCGAACTGTGGTGTACTGATCCTGAAGAAGCGAAATTCGTCGACGTTGCGGGCCAATTGCACGAACGCCCCGCCACCTTGCCCGAACGCTTGGCAGAACTTGCATCACTCGAGCCTGAACTCACTTTGCGCCTCGAAGTGCTGAGGGCGGTTCAGGTGCGTCGCCCCGAAGTGCGCCCGCTCGTATCCTGGTTCGAGAATCAGGGCAACTTCTGCGCAACGCTACTGCAGTCCGGCACAGGCCCGGTTGGCATGCTTTGCCTGCCGATCGCTGGACGCAGAGCCCCGTTGACCCTCGAAGAGGCGCGAGCGCTGCAACGATTGGGCTCGCGCATAGGTGCCGTCTTGGCCATGAATGCGGCCCAGGCACGCTCGCGACAGCGTGAACTGGCGGCTCTCAAAAGCCGAGAAGCGCTCGAACATGAATTCAACGCACTGCGGGCCAGCGCGACCGCTGAACATGAGGGCTTCCGCAAAGTCACCGAGTCTTGGGCTGCTGCGGTTGGCAAGTTTGCCTACTCGCCGCAAAGTCGCGTGGTCATGGGTGAGGTGGAACGTCTCGCTCGCTCAGCAGCCAATCAAGTACTAGTGGTGCCCGCCGGAGTAGACGCAAAAGGCTGGGCCGCGCTAGTTCATCTGGCGAGCCCGCGAGCAGACGGGCCCCTGTTCATCGTTGATTCCATGGGTGAAGTCGAATCGATCAAACCATGGCTGAGCGTGGACATCAGCGACCCAACTCTTGCGCCTGGAAACTTGGCGCTGGTCGACCCGGTAGGGCTGCGACTCGAAGACCAACAGCAGCTGGCGCGTTGGTTAGGCGAGCCTGCTCCGAGCACGAGTACAAGGTTCGGCTGCGTCATGATTGTCCGCAGTCCCTTGAGTGACCTGATTTCACGCAAGTGCATCGACGAATCACTGGCGCGCCGCTTCGGATCGTATGAGACCAACATTCCACCACTCAGCGACCGCGCCGAGGATCTGCGAGCGATGATACTCGACCGAGTCGCACGGCTTGGGCTTACCCTGCGGGGTGAACCTTTTGCGACCGATGATGCCGTCCTGGACGAATTGCTGAATTACGAGTGGCCGGGGAACGAATCCGAACTGGAGTCAGCGTTGCAGCTACTGGTTCAGCATGCGTCGGAATCGCTCATTCACTTGGACGATCTCGAATCAATCGGCTTCGGCGCGGCCGCGCCCCGCGCCTTTGAGCCAGCGTCAGCGCCGGCAACCAAAGTCCTGCGACCACCGCAACGGCGCATCGCTCGCCGTCAACGCTAGTAATTTGGCGGGTTCGTTCGGCTCGCAACGAGCAACACTTACCGGGCGCCCGGGTTCGCTCTGCAGCTCACGGGCAGTGGTCACCGGGCGCTCCGGTGCTCATTGCGGGCCGAGCGCAGCTCGGACGCGGCGGCCTGGTGCGACACGTACGTCGCGCACACGTATCACCAGACACCCTGCCGAGCAATTCCCGCCACCCGAAGCGCTCACCGGAGCGACTGGCGAGCGCTGTGCTCGAACCCCGAGCGGAAAATGGCAACCAGGTGAGCGTTCCGGCTCTGACGACGGGCGAACAGGTCACCCATGCTTTGTCCACGCTTTTGTCGGTGCGGCGTGGCAAGGTCGTTGACTTCAATCCGGCGCAGCAACGTGCCCGGTTTCGTCTCTGTCCACACGCCCGTCCTTCATGTGCACAATGCGCGGCATGCTGTTGGCGAACCCTGGATTGTGCGTCACGACCACAATCGTCGTGCCGTGAACCTTATTGATCTGGAAGAACAGATCGTGAATCGCGTCGCTGGTCGCGCTATCGAGGTTGCCAGTGGGTTCATCGGCTAATAGCAGCTTCGGTTCCAATGCCAGCGCGCGGGCAATGGCAACTCGCTGCTGCTCACCACCCGACAACTCGCCCGGACGATGGGTCATGCGATCAGACAGCTCCACCTCGCCCAGCAGGAAGCTGGCGCGGCGCTCCATGTCTTTGCGCGGGCGACCTGCAATCAGCCCTGGCAGCATCACGTTCTCCAGCGCGTTGAACTCAGGCAGCAGGTGGTGAAACTGAAACACGAAGCCAACGTCCCGATTGCGGATCGCTGCCAACCTACCAGAGCTCATGGTCGTCAGTTCTTCTTGCCCGAGTTGGATGGTGCCAGACGTGGGGAGGTCGAGCGTGCCAATGCAATGCAACAGAGTGCTCTTGCCAGCACCCGATGGCCCCACGATAGCCAAAATCTGTTGCCGCTCGATCACGAGATCAATGCC
>CAZCNI010000309.1:0-3430 GCA_964499765.1 uncultured Polyangiaceae bacterium | reverse complement strand
CGTCAGTACACGGGTACAGGCTAAATTACTGACTCCGCGGGGCCGTTTTGCACCTTGTGCACGAAGCCCGGTGGTTCTACCATTCCTGCGTTCTAGTTTTGGCATGTTGGGTGGCCGGATACTAACAAGCCAGAGCAGAATATTTGGTCTGATGACCGTGCGTTTGCCCCAATGCGGGTGTGACTATTTGCGCTGCGTCGCTGCAAGTCGACATTGCATGATCCCAATGAGAGGAGAGGCAGTCGAGTCGCACGCAGCCGATATCGCTTGAGGATTCGAGTATCACCATGAACAGAAATGAAATATTCCCGCCAATCAAAGGTCACCGTCTGGGCTTTTTTCAGCGCAATCCGTTGGACCCAGTGCTCTCACCAAAAAGCATTGCCGTGATTGGTGCTTCCGAACGGGAAGGCAGCGTTGGCAGGACGTTGTTTTGGAACCTCATCAGTAACCCGTTTGGGGGCACTGTCTACCCCATCAATGCCAAGCGCTCGAACGTGTTTGGTGTTCGTGCCTATCCATCGTTGGCAGCTTTGCCCGAGCAGGTTGAATGCGTTGCTATAGCCGTGCCCTCCTCGACCATTCCTGACTTGGCGGAACAAGCCGGGCAGCACGGGGCCAAGGGACTCATCGTCATCTCCGCTGGTTTCAAAGAGATGGGTGCTCCCGGTGAAGAGCTCGAGCGTCAACTTCTTGCTGCTGCACGCCGGCACAAGATGCGCATCATCGGTCCGAACTGCCTGGGCGTAATGAACCCTTTGACTGGCTTCAACGCGACCTTCGGCGGTGTCATGGCGCGTTCGGGGAGCATCGCGTTCATTTCGCAATCGGGTGCCCTTTGCACCTCTGTTCTGGACTGGAGCGTACAAGAACAGGTCGGATTCAGCGGGTTCATCTCAATAGGTTCAATGCTCGACGTTGGCTGGGGCGACCTCATTTCCTACTACGGCAATGACGCGCGCACTAAGAGCATCATCTGTTACATGGAATCAGTTGGCGATGCTCGGTCGTTCGTATCAGCGGCACGTGAAGTGGCGATGACCAAGCCAATCATCATCATCAAAGCAGGTCGCACCGACGCAGCTGCCAAGGCGGCGGCTTCGCACACAGGGTCCCTCACTGGTTCGGATGCAGTGCTCGATGCAGCGTTTCGTCGTTGCGGCGTGGTTCGCGTGGCCCAAATCGATGACATGTTTCACCTGTCCGAAGTTCTGGCCAAGCAACCGCTTCCCAAGGGCAATCGACTGATGATCATCACCAACGCGGGTGGTCCCGGTGTACTTGCAACGGATGAGCTCGTGTCTGGAGGCGGTCAGTTGGCATCGCTATCGAAAGAGACATTTGATGAATACAACTCATATCTGCCGCCACATTGGAGCCGCAACAACCCCGTTGACATATTGGGTGACGCGGAACCGGCGCGGTATGGTAGGGCGCTCCAGACTGCAGCGAATAACGAGCAGACTGATGGTACGCTCGTCGTACTCACCCCGCAGGACATGACGGATCCCACCGAGACCGCCGAACAGCTGCGTCAATACGCGGTCTCGACCGGCAAGCCCGTGCTTGCTAGTTGGATGGGAGGGCGTGCGGTTGCGGCTGGCAATGAAATACTTACAAAAGCGGGGATTCCAACCTTCGAGTACCCCGACACAGCCGCCAGAATGTTCAATTACATGTGGAGCTATGAGTACAATCTCCGCGCACTCTACGAAACTCCGGAGCTCACGGACAGTTCTGACAATGCAGTGAACGTGGACAAGGCCCACTCAATTTTGGAGCGAGTTTCCGCTGATGGTCGCACGATCCTAACCGAGTACGAATCAAAACAGTTGCTCGAGGCCTATGGCATTCCTACCGTGAAAACACGACTGGCTCGCTCTGCCGACGAAGCTGCGGCATTGGCGACAGAAATCGGCTTTCCTGTCGTAATCAAGATCGACTCGAAAACCATCACTCACAAGACCGACGTAGGGGGAGTTGTCCTCAACCTGCAGTCGGCGCAAGAAGTGGCAGCGGCATTCCAGAAGATGAGTGCCAGCGTCATAGACAAGTTTGGTCGTGAAGCATTTGACGGCGTGACCGTGCAGCAAATGATCAAGCTTCAGGGTTATGAGGTCATATTGGGCAGTTCGATTGATCCCCAGTTCGGACCAGTATTGCTCTTTGGTTCTGGAGGTCAATTGGTTGAGGTCTACAAGGATTCAGCCGTGGCTTTGCCGCCACTCAATACTACTCTGGCGCGGCGCTTGATGGAGAGGACCAAGATATACACCGCGCTAAAGGGCGTCCGCGGGCGCGCATCAGTGGACATGCACGCGCTGGAATCTCTCCTAGTCCGATTCAGCCAGCTGGTGGTGGAGAACCCACTGATCAAAGAATGTGATATCAACCCGCTGCTCATCGGTGAAGGGACGAACCTCGTTGCGCTCGATGCACGAGTCGTTCTATTCAAAGCAAGCGAGGCCACGTCAGCTGCGAAGCGTCCCGCCATACGTCCGTATCCGCGCCAGTACGTGGAGCGTACACAATTGGCCAATGGGACTTCAATGACTTTGCGTCCGATTCGCCCTGAAGACGAGTCGCTCATGGTGCAGTTTCACAAGGCTCTCTCAGACAGCAGCGTACGCTCTTGGTACTTCGAATCGCGGAGCCTGGACGAACGGATCGATCATACCCGGCTCAGGCGCTCTTGCTTCATTGATTATGCGAGCGAGATGGCTCTTATCGCGCTCGTCGACCAACCTGACGGTACGAAGGTCATCGCAGGAATTGCTCGATCGCAGAAGTCCTCCTATGCGAGCCGCGCTCGATTTGCGATTGGTGTAACCGATCAGTGGCAGAAGCAGGGGGTTGGCTCACTTTTGCTCACCAAGTTGATTGACATTGCCAAGGCCGAAGGCCTGACTCTGTTGAGAGCTGCATTCCTGGCCGAAAGTGCTAACCTGAAACATCTCTTTGAGAAATTCGGGTTCAGAATCGTCAATGCCTCGCCAGATGAGCCACTCTATGCGGAGATTGACTTGCCAACTCCGGCGGGTAAAGCCTCTGTTTACCCTGCGGAGTAGATCTCTAGCTGTTCGGGAATACTCGATGCCAGCCGGGCGTTCAAACCCTCGTATGTGTTTGAGCTCCCGGTTCGACGAGTCAACCCCAAGCTTGGCTAGCTCTCGTTCGATGCGTTCAATATTAACGTTTTTGGCGTCTGTCGGTGTAATTCTGCTTCCTTTGTGTGCAAGTGCTGACATTGCACAACACGTTGACGAGCAAGGCGTCGTGTCGCTCACGAGTAGGGCAAGCCGATTGCGGCCAGTGGCGAGTGGCAATAACGCAGAGCGTGTTCGGTCAGTCGCATCGGACAATCACTTTGACGGGTACGTTAGTCAGGCGGCAGCTCTCTATCAAATCCCAGAGGATTTGATTCGCGCAG
>CAZCNI010000308.1:0-3453 GCA_964499765.1 uncultured Polyangiaceae bacterium | reverse complement strand
CACCGAAATCAAGGGCTATGGTCGCACCCATGGTCAGTCAGAGACCTATCGCGGCTCTGCCTACAAAGTGGAATTCATCCCCAAGGTACGGATCGAAGTCGGTGTGCCTGACGAACTAGTTGAACAGGTACTCACGGCACTTCAGACCTCAGGCAAGACCGGAAAGATTGGCGACGGCAAAGTCTTCGTGCTTCCGATTGAATCGGCGATGCGCATTCGCACCGGCGAACGCAACGACGAAGCCCTCTGACTGTGCTAGAGCCATCGGCTACTTGGCCCAGAAGCCCTGCAGCCGTTGGCCTCCCCAATGCCAGTCACCCCAATACGATCCAAATACAACCTAGGACCGCGGGTTTAGTTCACCTGCGGTCCTTGGCATATTAGCGCTGGCGGGGTGTCTCGAGCACACAGACAGTTGCTGCCGACACGTTTGCGAAACCTCGGGTGTGGCACTAGGTAGCTCAGCCTGGGTAAGGCCCGATTATGCGTGATGCAATTGTTGGCGACAAACTGGACCACTACGAGCTCACGGAACTGCTGGCGCGTAGCGGCATGGCTTCGGTTTTCACGGCGCTCGACACACTGTCGGGGCAGACCGTCGTGCTGAAGGTTCCACACTTTCAGTTCGAAAGCGACGTCGTATTTCATGAGCGTTTCAAGCGAGAAGAGAACATCGGCTCGCGCCTGGAACACCCGTACGTGGTCAAAGTCCTGACCCCCAAATACAAGACCCGAGTGTATTTGGTGATGGAACTCGCCGAGGGCAAGTCGCTGCGAGCGATCATGGATAGCCAACGCCGTTGTTCGCCGGCTTTTGCAATCGACATTGCTCGCCAGATCTGCGAAGCCCTGGTTTACATGCACGGCAAAGGCGTGATTCACCGGGACTTGAAACCTGAAAACGTCTTGGTCAACGAGAACGGCAAGATCAAGATCTTGGATTTTGGTATTGCGCTCGATGAAGCAGCACGCCGCCTAACCTGGACTGGTTTCTCGGCAACCGTGGGAACGCCCACTTACATGGCACCCGAACAAATAAACGGGCGTCGGGGCGACGTTCGAACGGATATCTATGCCCTTGGCATGATGCTATTCGAGATGGTCACTGGTGAATTGCCGTTCAACGACTCGAACATGAACACACTGATGCGTGCCAAGACCACCGAGGCCCCCTTGGCACCCAGCCATTTCATGTCAGATATCGATCCGAGTCTAGAAGAAATCATTCTTCACGCGATTGAACGCTCGCCCAAGGACCGCTACCCATCCGCCGAGCAGATGCTAGCGGACCTCAACGACCCCTCGTGCGTAAAACCGCGGGATCGATCCCAAATACGGGCGTCAGCGGGGTTCTGGGAGCGGATTCCGCAGCCCATTCGCACCGGGGCCATCGTGCTAGCGGTCATATCCGCGCTTTGCCTGCTCATCTTTAGTTCGAGTAAGAAGTCACCGCGACCACCCACTTCACAAACAGTCGACACACGCGTAAGGTGAGCCATGCCAGATTCTCTCGGGCAATCACTCAACTTGATTTGGGTTCTGATTGCGTCGTTCTTGGTCATGTTCATGCAGGTGGGTTTCGCAATGGTCGAAACCGGCTTCACGCGCGCCAAGAATGCCGTGCACACCATGGGGATGAACTTCGTCATCTATCCGCTAGGAGTAGCTGGCTTCTGGTTGCTTGGGTTTGGACTCATGATGGGCGGAATGCACCAATGGCCAACGCTTGGGGCGGCTGGCTTTGGGCATGAGCTAGGTTTGCACTTTGCCGGCAAGGCATGGGGCCTACTCGGTTGGTCCAAGTTCGCCCTGTCCGATGTTGCCAATGATCCGGCAAGCCTCACCATGTTCCTTTACTCAGCGGTGTTCATGGACACAGCTGCCACCATTCCAACGGGCGCCATGGCTGAACGTTGGAAGTTCTCTGCCTTCATGGTTTACGGGCTCTTCATGTCTGCCATTCTGTACCCTATTTACGGCAACTGGGTATGGGGTGGCGGGTGGCTCTCTCAGCTGGGAGTCAACGCGGGTCTCGGTCACGGCCACGTGGATTTTGCGGGCTCCAGCGTTGTACACATGACGGGCGGAATGACTGCGCTGGCTGGCACGCTCGTACTCGGACCGCGCGTAGGCAAATTTCGTCACGACGGCATCGTGGGCGTTATAGTTGGACACAATATCCCCATGGCCGTGGTTGGCACATTGATCCTTGCTTTTGGTTGGTTTGGGTTCAACGCAGGTTCCACATTGGCGGCCAACGATTCTCGGGTCGCCCTGATTGCGGTCAATACCCTGCTCGCTTCGGCTTCTGGAGCCATCACGGCTTTGATGTTCGCGTGGTCACATAGCAAGAAACCGGACATCCCCTTTGCCTGCAACGGGCTCCTCGGTGGGCTCGTGGCCATTACCGCCCCGTGCGCATTCGTATCCCCCGCTGCGGCGATTCTCATCGGGTTCGTGGCAGGGCTCATCGTGCCTACTGCGGTCGTGTTTCTCGAGCGCCGCCTGCACATTGACGATCCGGTGGGCGCCATTACCGTTCATGGATTATGCGGCGCCTGGGGAGCGCTCTCGGTAGGCCTATTTGCCGACGGAACCTATGGCAGCGGCTGGAATGGCGTCAGTGGCCCTGTACAGGGGCTGCTCTTCGGTGATCCTCGTCAGTTTCTGGCTCAATGCATTGGGGTAGCCGTCAACGCTCTGTTCGTATTCACTTTGGCCTACGCGTTCTTCCGCATCGTGGAGCGAACCATGGGCAATCGGGTCGTCGCTGAAGTCGAGTGGTCAGGCCTGGATGAATTCGAAATGGGCGCCGAAGCCTATCGCAATGGGTGATCCCAAACGATCTTCGGGTTACTACGGAAAAGCGGAACGACTTGCGAATTGCATGATAACCGATCGCATCGGTCACCGCCAACGCTGCTAGCGCGAGTCCAAAGCCGATCGAGCGTGAACGATGACCGATCGCATCGGTCACGGCCACCGAAGCGAGCGTGAGTCGATAGCCCAATGATGGCGTGCCGTGCCCGATCGGTCTGCGCTGCGGCACTGAATGCTTCGCTCGTGGGAGCGAATGTCACGGCCATTCTGACCGATTGCTGCGCCAAACCCAACCGAACGCTTTGGTCGCCGAGACCATCGAGTTGGGTCGATTTGACCGAGCGCTGCGGTTGGCTCGACCGGTCCATTGAGTTGCCGGGAGCAAACCCTCGGGTCACCTTGACCATTGGTTGAGGCCCTGAGCACTGACCTATTCGGTACGCCTGACCGATGCTTGAGGTTAGCGACGCGATCGGATCGGTCGAACCGAGCATTACGATCCCCTGCTTTGCGCCGTACTAATGCGCGAGACGGGCATTCGAAGGTATGGTGTTGATGAAGCGCCATCATCGCGGTAGCTAGAGCCCTTTTCAATGGCGTGGAACGCCATTGTTGCGCGCCCTTCGTGCGCAA
>CAZCNI010000307.1:0-3453 GCA_964499765.1 uncultured Polyangiaceae bacterium | reverse complement strand
TGCTCCCTCCACCCGTGGCAGATCGACCTCCCGCACTGCTCGATCCGCCGCTGACGACCGTGCCGCCCGAGCCGGTCGAGGCGGCGCCTCCAGCGCCCGAGTTGCCGCCGGTGCCTGTAGCGCCGCCGGTGCTATTTGCACCGCCCGAGCCATTGGCCCCGCCACTCGCCAGTGCGCCGCCCGACGCGGTTGTGGCGCCCCCAGCTCCTGATTTGCCGCCCGTGCTCGCGGCACCGCCGACGGCACTCTTCGCGCCTCCCGTGCTCGCCGCGCTAGTGTTTCCCGTGCTACCGCCGCTTGCGGTCTGGCCCCCAAGCGAGGCGGCACCGCCGACGCCGCTCGGGTTGTTATCGCCCGTTCCGTTGGATGAGCCGCACGCGTTGAGTAGACCGACTGCGAGAACAAATGAAGTGTGCAAGGATCGCATGGAATCTTCCTTTGGAAGGGCAAACGGCAACACATGGAATCGTGAAGATCACTTCGTTGCGTTCGGCGTTTGGCCGATGATTGTCTGCCCCGTCAACCAAGGCCACACGTCGTCCGGGGTCCAGGTACAGGGGCACGAGGCGGAGCAGGTCTTGGGAGATGTCGCGCAGGAATTGTAGAGGTCCGAGTTCCCATCGATTGGACCGGGGCCGTGACCTGACTGGTGCACGCACCAGCGGAGGGGATGCCCTTCCGAGCATCCCGCGTAATCTGTACAGGTATGTCCCCCGGGGTTCAAATACGGCGGAGGATTAGCTGGCTGGGGCGGGGTTTGGGCGGTGCACCCGTTGTTCTTGACGAACCTGTCGCGTATCGGTGTTGCCATGCTCTCAGGACATGTGGTGTCCGTGACGCCGACCGTTTGCCACAATGCAATGGGGTCGTTGCCGCCGTCGCACCCACTGAGCTGCGCTCCCTCGTAGATCACCGCCGCACGGAAGACCTTCGCACGGGCACACGCGATCTCGTAGCTCATGCCGCCACCGTAGCTGAAACCCATGGTAATGATGTTCGAGGTGTCGACACAGTAATTGTCCTCGATCAGCTTGACCATGTCGTCGACGAAGGTCAGGTCGTGTCCGCTGGAGTTCGCCCAGCCGGCATTGAGCCCATCGGGCGCGACGAAGATCGCGTTGCTGTTCGACTTCCTCTGCATCCCATAATAAGACCACCAGTACCCATTGGTTCCGCCGCTGTCGACTTCTGCGGCGCTGCCGCCGTTCCAGTGAAACCCAAAGATCAACCAGTAGGGTTTGGTATTGTCGTAGTTGTCTGGAAGCCTCATGGCGAAGCCCCGGCTCTGGCTGCTGCTCTGAATCGTAACGTAACCGCCCTTACCGGTGCCTACCTTCGTCCCCGACTCGCCAGGGACAGTGCCAAACGTCAGCGTCGAAGTCTTGCCGCAGCCCGAGCTCGGGACACCGGCGCTTGAACCCCCGTTTGTGTTCGAGCCACCCGTGGCTGGATTCCCGGCATTGCCTGTGGTGCCAGTCGAGCTTCGTCCACCGGAACCAGTGCTGAACCCGCCGAGTCCGACTCCTCCGCTGCCCACCGTGCTGCCGGTGGGGTTGGTTCCCCCGGAACCGACCGCTCCGCCCGTGGTAGCATCACCGCCCGAGCCGTTCCTGCCGCCAGAGCCTACGGAGCCACCAGTGTCAACCCTTCCGCCAGTGCCCGGCTGGCCTCCCGTGGCAGCGACTTTGCCGCCTGATGCGATTGCGCCACCCGTTGCAAGCGCGCCGCCTAAGGCACCCTGGCCACCGGTCGCAGCGACGATTCCGCCAGCGCCAACCAAACCGCCGGAGCTGTGCAGACCACCGCTACCAACGAGCCCGCCGCTTTCAGAGGTTGCGCTGGAGGAGCCCCCAGCGCCGCCGACCGAAGTATTGTTATTGTTGCTGCTGCTTGAGCAAGCTCCGCTAAGGACAGCAAGTACCGCTGTCATTGCACAATTGGTGCGGGTCATAATCGTACGCATACGTTCACCTTCCCCGGGTTTGTCCAAAGTCAATGACTCTTGTTACGACATTGCGTCGAATTCCCAAAAAACCATGGGCCATTGGGCTGAGCCATCGCTTATGGAAGGGCTGAGTGCTATCTCAACGGTGAATCCTATGCCGCAGAGCGCGGTCTGCTACCGCGCGCCTAAGCTGCGTACAGCGATCGGAATTCCGCGGCAACGCTTGGGGGCAGGTCCTCGGCTTTGCGCGCCGTGACAATCACGCGCCGACGTGACCCGGGTCGACGCGAGACTTTTCCGCTAATTCACGACACCTGTCGCTAAGTTGATGGACCATTGAGCAGAGTTGGTCAAGGTCCACTTCGTGCCGTCAAAGGTGAACGGCAGCCAGAGGTACGTCGAGAGGCTCAGGTTGCTGGAGTTCCATATGTCAGACGCGTAGATGTAGGTCGTCGTCTGGCTGCCCACGATCGGGATCACGTAGGTGGGCTGCGAGTTCCATGTGGAGCCGTTCGTGCCGAGGTAACTGAAATTAGTGTTCCACGGCCCGGTAATCGAGCCGGTGGATGTCAAATAGCGTGCCTGGTTCGGAGCCCAGCCGGTCTGGCCCGAGCAGACACCATAGTAGTTGCCATTGTACTTCCAGAATGCGTAGGCTTCGACCATACCATTCGCGGTCCAAATCTTCGTGGTTTTCTTGACCGTCAGATAGTCGCTCGAGAGCTCGTAGACCTCGGTGTCCGTAAAATTGCCCGCCCCGTTCGTCCCCCCCGTGGACACAAAGTAGGCAGTCCCGTCAGGCTCCTGCCACAGGGTGCAGTCTCGCGAACCGTTGCCCCCAGGCTTGAAGTGGTTCACGTACTGGTAGTTGCCATCCACGGTGGGGCTGGTGAACACGACGGCCTCGGAGTCACAATAGCCGCCGCTCACCCCGGAGCAGGATTCCATGTCCCAGTGGGCCCACATCACATACAGCTTCGTGGAAGCGTTGTAGATCACTTTGGGTCGTTCGATAATCAGATTGACGTTATTCAACACAGGGTCCGTGCTGGTAGTGACGACCGAATTGCGATGCTCCCAGGTGACAAGATCCTTGGAGGCGTAGCAGCTGATAGCGTGGAAGTTGCCTGTGCCATTCGTGTTCAGGGTCTTGTCTTCACCGAACCAGTACCACGTGTCGCAGACCTTGATGAAACCGCCCCCGTGCGCCTGGATATGCTTGCCAGTAGTGTCGTTCCATGGCCCGGTGTTGTTGATGGTGACGTTGGTAACCACGGCTCCTCCGGATGGGCAACCATCGCCCGTGGCTCCGCCGACTCCAGCGGTGCCGCCGGAGCCTATTGCGCCGCCTGAGGCGGCCTGACCCCCGCTGCCCGTCGCACCACCCGTTACCTTTGCGCCGCCGGAGCTTATTGCGCCACCTGACGCGGCCTGACCCCCGCTGCTCGTCGCGCCACCCGTTACCTTTGCGCCGCCGGAGCTTATTGCGCCACCTGACGCGGCCTGAC
>CAZCNI010000306.1:0-3454 GCA_964499765.1 uncultured Polyangiaceae bacterium | reverse complement strand
CGCGAAGGTGGCAAGACCGTCGGCGCTGGTGTTGTCACTAAGATTCTGGAGTAACCGATAAACATGGCTGAAACGACCAAAATTCGAATTCGCCTCAAGGCGTTCGATCACCAGCTGCTCGACAAATCAACGGCAGATATCGTCGAAACCGCACGTCGTACGGGCGCGCGAGTAGCTGGCCCCATACCACTGCCGACATCCCTCCGGCGATACACCGTCCTCCGTGGCCCTCACGTGGACAAGAAATCGCGTGAGCAATTCGAAGTACGCACGCACAAGCGGCTGCTAGACATTCTCGAGCCCACCCAGCAGACCCTCGAGGCGCTGATGAAGCTCGATCTGTCCGCGGGCGTGGACGTCGAAATCAAGAGTTGAGACCAACCATTCGAGGATCTCATGGCAAAGATCGACGTATATAATTTAGACCGACAGAAAGTCGGCGAGCTTGAACTCGCAGACGAAGTGTTTGCGGTCGAAATCAAGGAGCATTTGCTCCACGAAGTAGTCACGGCGCAGCTGGCATCACGGCGCGCAGGTACCCACGCGGCTAAGGAGCGCTCGGCTGTTCAGGGCTCGAAGAAGAAGCTCTACAAGCAGAAGGGCACCGGCAATGCGCGTCACGGCGCAATCCGAGCTCCCATCTATGTGGGCGGCGGTCGGGCACACCCGCCACGTCCCCAAGACTGGAGTTATCGTCCCCCGCGGCAGGTGCGTGCAGGCGCTCTCCGTAGTGCGCTCAGCCTGATCTTCAAGGAAGGGCGACTCACGGTGGTCGATCAGATTGCGCTCACCGAGCCAAAGACCAAGCGGCTGGCCTCCGTTCTGGCAACCCTGCAAACCTCTGGCCCCACTCTGGTCGTGGACAATGGTGACAACCAGAACCTGCGACTGTCGATGCGCAACATCGACGAGTCACAGTTTTTGCCCCCAGAAGGAGTCAACGTCTATGACCTACTGCGGCACAACCACTTGGTTGTTTCAAGAGACGCGGCTAAGGCTCTCGAAGCCCGTTGTTTGGAGCGATTAACATGAACCCCGAGCACGTCATTAAGCGTCCCCTGGTGCTTACGGAAAAGGCAGCCCGCGCCAAGGGACTCAACAAAGTAGTCTTCGAAGTCAATCTCGATGCGAATAAGATCGAGATCCGCGACGCGGTGGAGAGCCTGTTCAAGGTCAAGGTCAAGGATGTCTCGACTTTGGTCCAACGCGGCAAGCTCAAGAAGGCTGGCCGTCGTCTTCTGAAGCGCCCCAATTGGAAGAAGGCGTTCGTAACCCTTCAACCCGGTAACGACATCCAGTTCTTTACCGAGACCGAGGAGTAAGTCATGGCCCTTAGAGCATTCAAACCAACTTCTCCCGGGCGACGGGCATACACGGTAAGTGATTTCTCCGAGATCACCAGGACAGCACCGGAAGAATCGCTGCTAGCGCCGATTCAGAAGACCGGCGGTCGCAACAACCAGGGTCGAGTGACCTCGCGCTTTCGTGGCGGTGGTCACAAGCGCATGTATCGCGTGATTGACTTCAAGCGCGAGAAGATCGGCGTTCCGGCCAAAGTCGTTGCTATCGAGTACGATCCCAATCGCAGTGCGCGCATTGCGTTGCTTCACTATGTCGATGGCGAAAAGCGCTACATACTAGCGCCTGACGGTCTGAAGGCCGGTGACCAAGTGGTTTCCAGTCGTCATGCTGACATTCGACCCGGCAATTGTCTGCCTCTGTCGTTCATTCCCGCGGGCACGATGATTCACAACGTAGAGTTGCGCCTCGGCAAGGGTGGGCAGCTCGTGCGGTGTGCGGGCGTGGCAGCGCAGTTGATGGCAAAAGATGCCACGTACGCGCAGATCCGCATGCCCAGTGGCGAGGTGCGCAAGGTTCACATCCTGTGTCACGCAACTGTCGGCCAGGTGTCGAACATCGAGTGGCAGAACGTTAGCCTCGGCAAGGCAGGGCGCGCTCGATGGCTAGGCAGGCGCCCGCACAATCGCGGCGTAACGATGAACCCTGTCGATCATCCGATGGGTGGTGGTGAAGGTCGAACGAGCGGTGGTCGTCACCCCTGTTCGCCGTGGGGCAAGCTCACTAAGGGGCTCAAAACCCGCAACAACAAGCGCACCAACCTAATGATTGTCAAGAACCGCAAAGCAAAGAGCTAACCATGGCGCGCAGCATAAAAAAAGGTCCGTTCATTGACGGACACCTGCTCAGAAAAATCGAAGATACCCAGTCGCAGAGCCTGAAGAAGGTCATCAAGACTTGGTCGCGACGTTCAACCATTATTCCAGAAGCCGTGGCGCTGACCTTTGCCGTACACAACGGCCGTAAGTTCGTTCCGGTGTTCGTCACGGAAAACATGGTTGGGCACAAGCTGGGCGAATTTGCCCCCACTCGCACCTTCCACGGGCATGCAGCTGACAAAAAAGCGGCACCGAAGTCAGCAAAAGCCAATCCGCAGACAGGTAAGCGCTAACTCTGTGAATCGAAACCCCCTAGAAAGTTGGGTCACATTAACCTGCACGGGTATTCAGGCCGCGAAAGCATCGTGACTGAAGCCTTGCGGAACCTGTGACCCTCTGCTAGGAAGGCGTCCCTTTTGCCACAGCCGGCTCTGTGCCGGCGAGATGGCAGTTCCCAAAAATCAAATACCTGTGAGTTACGGCAACGGACTCGGGGGGTTTGGAAAAGATGGAAACCGGGCGACCGCATCCCGCGGTCGCAGAGGGGCGACGGGTCTGCAAAGGAAACTGTCGACATGATAAGTCAAGCTACAGCGAATTTTCAGCGGATTAGTCCACGCAAGGCGCGAATGGTGGTGAACCTCATTCGTGGCCGTGATGCGTCGGAGGCAATTCAGCTGCTGGACTTCACCCCGAAGTCGGGTGCGCCGTTCGTCAAGAAGCTCATTGCGAGTGCCCTGGCGAATGCCCGCCAACAGCGCCCGAACGTCGACGTCGATCGGCTGTTCGTGAGCAAGGCTACCGTGGACAAAGGGCCCAACTCTCACCTTCGGCGTTGGCGTCCACGCGCCATGGGCCGGGCGACAAAGATCACCAAGGGCGTCAGTCACATCTACATCGAGCTCGACGAGCGCTGAGCACTCCACCTTCACAGGCTAAAGGATTATGGGACAGAAAACTCATCCGTACGGCTTTCGCCTCGGCGTCATCAAGACTTGGACGAGCAAGTGGTACGAAGACACGCAGTATGTCAAGTGGCTCCATGAGGACATCCGCATCAAGCGCGCGGTAAAGGATTACCTCTACAACGCGAACGTAGCCGGAGTCGAGATCGAGCGCGCGGCGAACAAGGCCAAAGTGATCGTCTACACGGCTCGGCCTGGCATGGTGATCGGCAAGGGCGGTAAGGGCATTGAGATCCTCAAGAGCGGCAATCTAGACACGGCAGCTCGCGGGGAGACCAAGTTCCCAGGTGTTCAGAGCTTCACTGATAACGA
>CAZCNI010000305.1:0-3459 GCA_964499765.1 uncultured Polyangiaceae bacterium | reverse complement strand
GCGGGGAACCCGGAGAAGGGCGTTACCGTCGCGTCAATTGGGAGAATCGCAATCGCATCGTGCCCCCTGGAACGGGCGAACAAGTATTGGTCGTGGACGCTGAAAAGTTCCCCCCGGAGGGCGACGAATGCGATGCGGTATTCGAGCGCATGGCTTACCAAGCAGGTTGGCGCCAATTTATCGTCTACCGCCTACGTGGTCAACGTTTCACTGGCGTTGGTCTTGGCCCTGCCACTCAGGGCGTTCGCATCGACACGTACGGGTCAAGCGGTGACTACCTGGCCAGTGGCATGGACGGGGAAGAGATCTTCGTTCATGGCAATGCTCAGGACCAGGTGGGCCAAATTGCCAAGAGCGGAAAGCTCGTTATTTACGGTGACGTGGGCCAGACGTTCATGTACGGGGCCAAAGGCGCCGACGTGTTCGTTATGGGTAACGCCGCGGGGCGACCCTTGATCAACGCCGTGGGGCACCCACGCGTCGTGATTAACGGTACGTGCCTGGACTTCTTGGCGGAGTCTTTCATGGCAGGTGACCCCACTGATGGTGGTGGCTTCGTGATCGTCAATGGCATCGAGTTCGACAGCCACGGTCGCGTAATCGAGCAAGCTGTACCTTACCCGGGCAGCAACCTATTCTCGCTCGCCTCGGGTGGTGCCATCTATGTTCGTGACCCACACAAGAAGTTGGTTGAGCAACAACTCAACGGTGGCTCATTTGCGTCGATCACCGATCGCGATTGGCGGATGATTCGATCGTACCTTGAAGAGAACGAACGATTGTTCGGGATCAAAATCGAGCACTTGCTGACGTGCAATGGGCAGCTGCTGCCGCCAGAACGCGTCTATCGCAAGGTGCATGCCGTGAAATTGGCCGTCCTTTCCGGTGCGGCGGGGAAGAAGTCATGACGCTTCAAGTGAAGAACGCCGACATTGCGGGTGATTTTGCCACCAATGTAGAACAGTTGAGCGGATCGCGCTTGTTGTCGTGTCTGCAGTGCAAGAAGTGCAGTGCGGGGTGCCCAGTTGCGGGGCGAGCCGATATCAAAGCCCACGAGTTGGTGCGCCTGACGCAACTGGGTCAAGCGGACGAGGTTCTCTCCAGTCGCATGATCTGGGAATGTACCTCCTGTCAAACCTGTGCCACTCGCTGCCCACAACAAGTCAGCGTTGCCGCATTGGTCGATACGCTGCGGGTGCTCAGTCGCCAGCAGCAGAAAACTAGTGAGCAGACCACATTGCCTGTATTCAACGACTTCTTCCTGAAATCCGCGTTGAAACACGGGCGCGTCTATGAAGTGGGGTTGATGGCTGCGTACAAGCTGAGAACCCTGAGACTGACCGAGGACATGGAAAAGCTGCCCATGATGCTCACGAAGCGAAAACTGCGCCTGTTTCCCACCAATGTACCGGGCGCAGCTGAGCGCAAGCGCTTGTGGAAGCGCGTTCAAGCTGCAGGAGGCAAACGACCGTGAGCTATCTGTTTTATCCGGGTTGCTCGCTTCATGGCACGGCGTGGGACTTCAACGAGTCCACCAGGCAGGTCATCAAGGCGTTAGACCTGCAAATGCCCGAGATTAAGGATTGGATCTGCTGCGGAGCAACGCCAGCGCACCAGACCGACCCCTTATTGTCTTTGGCTTTGCCGGCGAAAAACCTGGTTGCCGCGAAAGACAGTACAGTCGCAGTGTGCTGCGCGGCTTGTTATAGCCGACTGAAGACAGCCAATCATCACATCGCCAATGAACCGGAAACTCGAAAGCAAGTTGCTGACGTGGTTGGCACTGATTACGACGGTCGCACTGAGGTACGCCACCTGCTCGAGATTCTGGTCAAGGAAGTCGGCCTGGCAAAGATATCCGCGGCCGTGAAAAACCCGCTGCTTGGATTGAAAGTGGTTTGCTACTACGGCTGTCTATTGGCACGGCCGCCGCAAGTTACCAACTTCGATGATCCGGAGAATCCGATGCTCATGGATCGACTTCTGCGCGCTGCCGGGGCCGAGGTCATTGACTTCCCGCTCAAGACTGAGTGCTGCGGCGCCGGATACGGAATTACGGACGTGAAATTGGTCAAGCGCCTTTCGGGGCAGATCCTCGCGATGGCTAAGGAGACCGGCGCTGACTGCGTGGTGACGGCCTGCCCGCTCTGCCAGATGAATCTCGATCTGCGACAGTCTGCCATCGAGAAAGACAATGAAACAAACTATGGGCTTCCGGTCTTCTTCTTCACACAACTATTGGGCATGGCCCTGGGCGTGTCGAAAAGTGCGCTCGGACTCAAGGCTCTAGTAGTGAGCCCGAACGAATTGTTCGCCGCTCGAGGAATGGGAGCCTGATATGACTTCCGAGAAAGTCTCTGCTGTGGATTCGAAACAACCAGAAGCCATCGGGGCTGTGCTGGTGTGCGGTGCCGGCATCACTGGCATTCAGGCATCTCTCGATCTTGCCGAATCAGGTTTCAAGGTCTACCTGGCTGAACCGGGCTACGCCATTGGTGGCAGAATGGCCCAACTCGACAAGACATTCCCCACGGGCGATTGCGCCATGTGCATTCTGTCGCCCAAGTTGGTTGAATGTGCGCGAAACAAGAATATCGAAATACTGACGCTGGCGGATATTGAAGGCATCAGCGGCGAGGCCGGCAACTTCGAAGTGAGCGTGCGGCGCCGCCCGCGCTACGTGGACGCCAGCAAGTGCAATGCCTGCGGTGAATGCAGTGAGGCCTGCCCGGTCTCATTGCCGAGCGAGTTCGACCGCCAACTTGGCACGCGCAAGGCGATCTTCCGCTCGTATCCCCAGGCTATCCCGAATATTTTCGGGATCTCCAAGTCCACGGGCGTGGCGCCGTGCAAGGGTACTTGCCCGGCGGGTGTCAATGCACAGGGCTACGTGGCACTGATTGCAGCAGGCAAATTCCACGAGGCCTATGATCTCATTCGCGAACGCTGCCCACTGCCGGCAGTGTGCGGGCGTATCTGTCACCACCCCTGTGAGGGGCAGTGCAACCGTAAGGAAATCGACGAGGCCGTGGCCGTGCGCGATCTCAAGCGCTTTGCCGCCGACTACGTACATGCGCACAATGACGAGCACCGGTCGCCAGCTAAGGCCGCAGTCAAGGAGCAAGCTGAGCGTGTTGCCATCATCGGTGGCGGACCTGCGGGGTTGACCGCAGCGCGTGACCTGGCTGCGCTCGGCTATTCATCCACGATATTCGAGGCCCGCCCATTCCTCGGCGGTATGTTGCGCATGGGTGTGCCTGCGTACCGATTACCGCGCGACGTGCTTGACCGGGAAATCGAGGAATTGGTTGCTGAACGCGTCACGGTGAAGCTCAACACCAAGCTCGGCTCGGACATCACCATCGACGAACTCAAGCAGCAAGGTTTCGGGGCAGTTTTCGTAGCAACGGGTGCCCATGCCAGCGTTCGGATGGACCTTCCGGGCGACGACGCCCAGGG
>CAZCNI010000304.1:0-3470 GCA_964499765.1 uncultured Polyangiaceae bacterium | reverse complement strand
GGTCTGCTCAATCTGCTCCCGATCCCGGTGCTCGACGGAGGTCACTTGATGTTTTTTGCTTTAGAAGCACTGCTACGAAGGCCGATCCCGCTACGCATTCGCGAGATATCGCACTTGGTCGGTATGGGTCTCATCGTGTTGTTGATGGCCCTGGCGTTCAAGAACGATGTAGAGCGACGTTGGGATGTCATCGTCGACCAATTCAAGGAGATCATGGGGTGAGCGGCGAACCGCGTATCAAGCCGAACCGCCCGGATGCACGCAGCGTTGCCATGCAGGTGGTCGAACGCGTGTTGTTCGACAAAGCCTATGCCGCAGCGGCACTGAATGCCGAGTTGGCCAAGTACCCGCAGCTCTCGAGTCGCGAGAGTGCCTTTGCCACCGAGTTAGTCTACAGCAGCCTCCGCTGCCGCTGTGCCCTCGAGGCGCGACTCACTGAGCTTTGCTCACGTGGCTTGCCCAAGGAGCGTGTGATCCGCGCTGCGCTCATCGTTGCTGCAACGCAGATCTTGGCTCTCGACAATGCGTCGATTCCGGTTGCGGTGGACGCGGCAGTGACCCGCGTGCGCGCTGTGCGCGGCGCGCAGCTGGCGGGTTTCGTCAATGCGCTGCTGCGCAAGCTCACTGCGGGCCCACGACTTCAAATGGCGGCTGCACTTCGCATGAGCGCGCCCGACTGGCTCTTGACGCGAATGCAGGCTGCGGTGGGCAACGAAGAAACCGACGCTTTGCTTGGGATTGCTCCCGGTGAGCAGGTGCACGCAGTGACCGTTCGAGTCCGTCCGGGGCGCAACATTCCCGAGTGGTTGGCACAAGTGGAGCCGTCGCGTTGGTTGCCCGATGTCCGCTCCGTGAGTCACCTGGGTGATCTGCGCGTTCGTCCGGGGTGGCAGCAGGGTGACTTCGCGATTCAAGAGCAGGGCGCGCAACTGATTGCATGGGCGCTCGACGTGCCCGCAGGCGCGACCGTGCTCGACGCCTGCGCTGGGCGCGGACAGAAGGCAACGCTCATTGCGGACCGCATCGGCGCTGGCGGCTGCCTCTGGGCAACGGATCTGCACGAGAACAAACTCTCGGCGCTCAACGAAGAATGCGCACGGCTGCAGTTGACCAATGTGCGAACCTTGGCGGTGGACTGGTCGGTGGGTGGCGGCACTTTGCCCCGCGACTTGCAGTTCGCGCTGGTAGACGCGCCCTGTACCGGCACTGGCACGCTCCGCAAACGTCCGGAGATCCTGGAGCGACTCACACCGACCGATCCCGAGCGCATGGGTGAGCTTGCCGCGCTAATCCTGCGCAATGTTGCAGAGTACTGCTGCGCAGGCGCACAGATTGTCTATGCGGTTTGCAGCGTGCTGCCCGAGGAGTGCGAGCGCGTCCTTGAGCGCGTGGCGGACATACTCGAGCCCTCCCCGTTTCCGGCTGGACCCCTGCTGCTACTCGCCGGGGCCGACGCGTGTCAAGCCCGATTGCTGCCATTGCGGCACGGAACCGATGGCTACTTCGTCGCCAACCTCAGAAAACGCTGAGCGCCACACCGGCTCCCGGACACCAGCAGCCTTACCGCGAGCGCGTTTGTCGCACAAACGTTGCAAATGGTTCGTCGAACGGTTGCAAAGTCCCCAGTTTGCGACAATGAAAGGCCCCGTATGGCCAATTTGCAATTGAGCGGCGCGCTCACCGCATTGGTGACGCCCTTTACCTCGACGGGTGCTGTTGATTTCGACGCGTTCGACCGCTTGCTCGAACGTCAGATCGAATGCGGCATCGGCGGTCTGGTGCCTTGTGGCACCACTGGCGAGTCACCCACTTTGGAAGACGACGAGCAACGCGACCTGATTGCTCACACCGTTAAGGCTGCCAAGGGTCACGTGCCCGTGCTGGCAGGCACCGGCTCCAATTGCACCAGCTACGCCAAAGCACTTGCAAAGACAGCTGAGTCCGCGGGTGCGGATGCAGTCATGGTGTTGATGCCGTACTACAACAAGCCTTGCCAAGAGGGTCTGTTCCGGCACGTGCAGATCGTGTCGCAGGCGGTTGGCGTCCCTGTTGTGCTCTACAACATCCCCGGGCGTACCGCCGTTGATCTCAGTGTCGAGACCACGTTGCGCATCCTCGATGCCTGCCCGAACGTCATGGGTATCAAAGACGCTTCAGGTGGTCTGACTTATATTCAAGATCTGCTGCGCCGCTCGGGTGACCGGGTGACCGTGCTCAGCGGTGACGACGTGCTCACCCTGCCGATGATGGTGGTGGGCGCCAAGGGTGTGATCAGCGTTACGAGCAACCTCTACCCCCATGAGGTGCAGGCTTGTGCCGAGGCCGGGCTGGCTGCTGATTGGAAGACCGCGCGTGCGCGGCACCTGGCGCTATTCCCCGTGCATCGATCCCTGTTCGTGGAACCCAGCCCGCAACCGATCAAGGGTATCATGGCCGCGCGCGGTTTGCTGGGCACGACTCTGCGCCCCCCCATGGTCGAGTGCCAACCGGAAACAGTAGAAGGCATTAAACGCGCGTGTGAAGCCTACGAGGCACGCCCATGAAGATTGCACTGCACGGCGCCACGGGTCGCATGGGCCAAGCAATCACGCGACTCATCGTTGCCGCTCCTGATCTCGAATTGGTGGGCGCGGCGTGCGCTGCTGACGACCCGGCTGTCGGTCGCGACGTGGGCGCACTAGCTGGCGTTGGCAACCTGGGTGTGGAAGCGAGTCCCGACGTTGCCGCGGCGCTGCTCGGCGCCGAGGTCGTGATTGACTTCTCGAATGCGCACGCGGTTGCGAACATCGTTGCGCAAGCAGTACGTCACAAGGTGCCGCTGGTCAGCGGCACCACGGGTCTCGACGCTGCCAACCAAGAGGTCCTCAAGAAGGCAGCGCAGCAAATTCCCGTGCTCTGGGCGCCAAACACCAGCCTAGGCGTGCAAGTTCTCGCTGAGCTGGTCGAACAAGCGCTGCGCCGCCTGGGCAGCGACTTTGACGCCGAGATCGTCGAGATCCATCACCGCAAGAAGGCGGACTCACCGAGCGGCACTGCCAAGCGTCTTGCTGACGCTGTGCGCGCCGTGCGCCCCGAGATGAACGAACTGCACGGCCGCGACGGCCTGGTCGGATCGCGCACCAGTGAAGAGGTCGCAGTGCTCGGCGTGCGCGGCGGTGACGTGGTGGGCGATCACACAGTGTACCTCCTGGGTACCGGCGAGCGCCTCGAGCTCACCCACCGCGCCACCAGTCGCGAAATGTTGGCGAGCGGAGCGCTGCGTGCCGCGCGCTACATCGTCAAGCAGAAGCCCGGCAAGCTCTACCGCATTGCCGATGTGCTTGGGTGAATTGAGCATTTGCTTGATTTTGGTGCGGCGCGAGCACGCTAAGGCGAGGCTGTGAGCAGAGTGCAGGGTGCAGCGGCAGAGGGTCGTGGGGCATACGTGATAACCAAGCGTTTACGGTGGCATCCCATAGTCGGCGATGTTC
>CAZCNI010000303.1:0-3470 GCA_964499765.1 uncultured Polyangiaceae bacterium | reverse complement strand
TTGAGCAGGTGATAGGATGTTCAGGTTTCCGGCAAAGGAACTATTTTCAAATCTCTTCTTTTCATCCGCGACAGCCGCGTCTTTCCGCCTGTCAACACCGTTTTGGTCCCGCCATCTGACGAAATGCGGGCATTTGTTCGGAAAGAGTCTAGTGGCTCACTGTGTCATCGCTATCGGACACCGTGGTTTCTGCGGCTTTCTTGTTGGCAGCCACGTGCCTTTTCAGTGAGAGCAAGGCATCCAGCAAGCGAATCAGCTCTGTGTCCACACTCTCGTAGTATTTACGGGTCGTCGTAATACCGCGCTCCTCGTCGTTGGAGCGAAACGCTTGCATAAGTTGCCGCAAGTGATCCGGAAAACCGGGGTCGAGCAGCCACAGAGTAGGGAACCGATCGATCAAGTCCCGGTACAATTCCAGAAAAGGGTTGGCCACCCACCGAATGGTGAGTGAATGACAGGCTTCCACCAAGGCGTCCATCCAGCGGTGAAATCCGTGTGCAATGAGGACTCGATCACCGCGGTCGAATGCGGCGATCAGCAATTCCGTAATGTCGTGCAGTCGCTCGCAATCCGTGTCGGTTGCCCGGCGAATTGCCAATCGGGTTACAAACTCGAGCACGATTAAGCGCGCCGGGAGAAGATCCTCGACGATATGTGTGACCTCACCCAGATCGGGTGCGGTCTCCAAGAATGGACCCAAGAGTTCCAGCGTGCCAGTTCGGCGAAAATCGGTGACTGTGACGCCTTGACCGTGGCGCACGGTGACCAATCGTAGCTGCTCGAGGCGCCGAACGGCTTCTCGCAACGTGTTTCGATTCGTGTCGTACGTTTGGGCGAGTTCACGTTCGCCGGGCAAACGCTCGCCTGGCGCAAAATCACCGGTGAGAATTTGCCGCCTCATGTCCTCGAAGATGCGGACTGTGAGATTGGAGTTGGACGCTTGGTCCTTATTCGAATTCATGGCGTGCCAGCGATGCTGATAGCACCGAATCGACTAGCGATGGCGCACTCGAGGGAATTACCTGAAATTCACCTCAAAGCAAAAATGATGCGCCAACGGTAAAGTATGGATAGCCCACTCGCACGGTGAGACCGATGGTTTTTCCAAACATGAACTTCGCGCCGGCAGCCAGGACCAATATCGGGTCGGTGTATCCGTAAGAGTAGTCACGCAGACCGTTCAGATAAGGAAGGTTTGCGCTAACGTGGGCGTAGCGAATAGCGAACCCTGGTTCACCAAACACGGTGATGATATCCGTGATGTAGAAATTCCACTGCAGCACTACTGGCACGTAGATGGCGTACGCCGAGCAGTTGTAGTAGCCGTTGGCAGGCTGGTAATAGTAGTCTCGGTTACACGAGCCGGTTGTAACCCAATCGAGACCAAACCCAATCCCCATGTCATTATTGATGGTCGAGATCGGTCCGTTGCGAAGGAAAGGAATCGTGGCGCGCACTCCCAATCCATATGCGCTTCCACCGTAGTAGGTATCGTCCCAGCCCAAAACCGCGTGTGGCTCCAGGTCAACTCCGTAGGATGGGTGGTTCCCTGGTTGCTTGATGATGCTCTGTGCCTGGGCAACTCCAACAGTGGAGATGCCACAGATTGCGATTGTGAGCGCAAGGATCTTGGACGTGGAAATCTTTGACCAGCGAAACGATGAGGGCGATCGGTTCATGTTCAGTAGCCTCGGAATAGAATGACAGGAGCGGTCATACGCCCCTCGCACTCCGGAGAGCATAGCCTTAATTCCGCTGTCGAAGCCAGCGGACACTGGCTTGTTGGTCGAATCAATTGGATGCGTTCTCGGCTTGATTCGACGGCCGATGCATTCTCAGTGGGAATTGGTACCGGCACTCCATTTTTGGGAACTCGTCCTAAATACCCACCGATTGACCCAAATGCCACTCTGAGGAAACGAATGCTGGCCCAGCAAAAATCGTGTCTGACCTTGTCGAGACTCCTGGGAACCCTGTCACCCAAAAGCTAACATGCCGCACCATCATGTCGCCGAGCGAAGTCGATTCAACCGAAACTTATCCGTCAGATCTCGCCTCAACTTCATCCCGCTGGTTGTCGAGAGCGCTGCAACACACCCTGGCCACCTCATGGCAGACGCCAGATGATTTCCTCCAGCACTTCAGCCCGGAGGTTATCATGCAAGCACTGGCAGACGCCGATGAACTTCGCGCGCGACTGCTGGTCAAGCTGGCCAATGTGCATGAGCGCATTGCGGCCAAGAAGTCATTGGCCTCCGCGACGGAAGACTTGCGGTTGGCGCTTGACGAAAAGGTTACGACACCCGAAGCGGTCTTAGAGCTCTTCCCAGCCGATGACCGCGTGCGGCACCTCAAGGCTCCGCTGCTTTGGCGCTTCATGTTCGAGGACACGTTCTTCCTCACTACGCCAACAGATGGGGAGACGGCACATCAGCGCGCCGTGAGGCGACTGAATTTCTTGGTGACCTCTGGGCTCGAGGAATCGTTGCTATCGCTCAAGGACATCGTGGATGGCATTGGAATCGACCGCTTTGCTGATAGCCTTCCGCCGGAAGAACTGAAGCGCGTGGTCACGCGGGCCCTGCAGCTTGGTCGTGAGAAGTCGCCGCTAGACGAGGAGCGACTCCTCGACGTGGTTCCGCTGGCCAAAGTGCTTGGCTACGTGCCGCTTGACGTTATTTGGCAGAACGTGATCGTCCGTCGCATTGCGGAGCCGTACGGGTTCGTTGACGAGCAGACTGCGTCTCGGCGAGTAGCGTCGGCAGAACCAAGTGCCGCCGCCATTCTCAACGAAGCGCCTATTGTCCCACCCAAGAGTGCCGCGAAATCAAGTGCTGCCGTGAGCCCGACTCCGCCGCCTGCCAAAGAGGAATCGAGTCAGCCCGATGAGCCGCCAGCCTCGAGCGCTGAGAATCGAGGTGCGGATGACGAAGCGCGTATTGCTGCTGTGGAGCGACTCAAAGAGATTGCTCGTCTGCCGCCAAGCCACGAGAAGCTAGCGACATCGATACTGTACTCGATCGAATCCATGTATGCAGATCTGTTCGAGGCATCGACCGACGACGAGCGCGCAGAGTGCATCCATGAGTCGTTCCCGAACGAGAGCCACCTTCGGAGTGCCATGCTAGCGCTCGCTGAATTGCTCGAACCGAGCATCGACGTGACGCGCCCGCCTATCAGCGAAGCAGACACGGAGGCCCTGGTTAAGCTCGTCGTATTTGAGGAACGTCGACGCAAAGACGGCGGCGCTGCCAGTCGTTCGTCGGTGAGGCCGCCGCCACTGCCCGTGGGCCGAGCCGCTGGCAGTATTCCGGCGGCCGCTCGCATGTCAGTCCCGCCGCCTCTGCCAGGCACCAAGGGTAATCGTTCCGAATGACGTCAAGAAGCGCGTGCACGGCCGTCATCGTCGTGCACACGCGAGAACTGCTCGATTCAACAGATCTTGTGCATCCAGCCCAGCGAGTCTTCTG
>CAZCNI010000302.1:0-3472 GCA_964499765.1 uncultured Polyangiaceae bacterium | reverse complement strand
CTCCGAGAAAAGACATTCAAATGTCTTTCTTAAGCAGCCCTGCTGTAAAAACGACCGATTTGGGTCTTCGGTCAGCGGAATACCTCCGAGAAAAGACATTTTGATGTCGTTTCCGGGGGGTGAACCGGGTTTCGACGTCACTTGCGGGTCGTTGCAAGGGCACAATCGCTCGTCCCCCTTCTGCTCTAGGAGCGATACCGACCAGTTGGCGTTGGCGACGCGTTCCCTTCAGCGCTGAGCTGAGGTGTGCGGGGGGCCGCCGCCTTTGTCCAGCCAGCGCAATGCGTTTTCATACAGGCTCGGCATTCGGTCCAACGCGACTTCGTGTGCCAAAGTCTCCGGCGTCTGGATCTTGATCGGCACGCGTGCACGACTGAGCCACTCCGCAACTTTGCGAGTGTCCTCAACCACTTGATCCCGCTCTCCGGTGATCAAGACCACTCGCCTCACGCGATTGCGAGCGTCTTGTAGCGCTTCTAGTCCCGAGCCACCCCAGTAGCTCGTGTCTGCGCCAAGAATCAACCAACGGTTGAACGTCTTTGGTTCTCGGACACCCACGTTCATCGCAACGAACGCGCCTTCACTAAAGCCGATGAGGGTATTTCCGTAGAGTTGGATGCGGCGCCCGTAGCGCTCACGCAGTGCATGAATGGCCCCCATCACGGCGTGCTGCCCTGCTGGCCAGCTATTGTTCCAACTACGGCCGCTGTTGTGCGCCACGGGACCGCTTGGGCAAACTAGCCAACCAAAGCGACGCGCCACTGGCGCCCATTTCCGACAGTCTTGCTCGGCATCGCCGCCGCGCCCGTGCAGATAAACCATCAGCGGTCGCATTGATTGCCGACCCGCTCCCACAGGCTCGTAATAGTAAACGGGGCCCGCCCCGCTCACTTCGAGCTCCGATATCCCGCCCCGGTCGGTTTCGTGCAGCAACCTTCGATTGTTGGGCGTTGTATCGAGTTGCGGACCCGTTGAGATGATGGGGTCGTCATCGCTGCTCGGTATGATCAGGTTCTGACCCAGTTTCAGTCGATCCGCACGCCGTAGACCATTGGCGCGCAAAACGGATTCCTCATGAAGGTGATACCGAAGGGCAATTTTGCCGATGGTGTTGCCTTGGGCCACGACGTGCGACTGTCGTTCTGGGTTTGGCTTCACATGCCGCTCAGGTGTGGCCGCAGGTGCAACGTGCGGCGCAACCGGCGCACGCTCAACGGGCTTTGCGACGGGCTCTTGCGTGTCATCGCTGCTTGGGCTGGTGGAATTGGGCTGCTCTGCTGGCTCAGGTGCTTGTATTGCATCAGAAGGCGCGGCAGCAGGCTCTGACGTGGGCAGTTCGGGCGTTGACGTGGTTAGTGCGGTTTCCGTGGGCGCGGCCGCAGTACTCGCCTCTAACTTGCCAGCGTGCTTTTTTTGCAACATTCGCTCTACTTCACCCGGGTCAGGGATGAGGAGCTTCTGCCCCACGTGAAGCCGTGTCCCAGCGTGCAGCTGGTTCATGGCGCACAGATCGTTGACAGATATGCCGTAGCGGTGCGCAATTCCGGCGGGCGTCTGGCCCGCGACCACCACGTGTACTTTTTGTGCCGCCAGAGACATTGAGGCGACGAACGCAAGACTGACTACAGCTGCGGTGATGGTTCGCCAACGGACACGCATGATTATTTCGCCTAGCACGATTCGCTCGATTCTAGCAATTTAGTGAACATCCGGGAGTAGGAAGCTAAGTGCAAATAGGCCAACGATTCCGAGTAGAAAGCAGAGCACGTGAATCACTTTCGAGCCAATCGGTGAATGTCGATTGAGCTCGGGCAGCAGATCGACCGCTCCGAGGTAAAAGAAATTTCCTGCTGCTACCGCAAGCAGTGGCGCCAGGCTGAGGTGAATCCGCGAAGCGAGCCAGTTTGCCGCTAGGCCTCCCACCAGGAAAGGTAAGGATGAGATGAAGTTCCAGAGCAGCGCCTTCCTAGGCGAGAGTCCGCCATGCACCAGCGCTCCAAAATCGCCCAGTTCGTGGGGAACCTCGTGGACAATTTCCGCAATAAAGGTGGTCAGACCCACTGCAGGACTCGCGGCAAAGGCTGCTCCGACCGCAGAACCACCAACGAATTTGTGCAGCCCGTCGCCCAGCAGGACCAAATGCGTCATCGCGTGATGGTGCTCAGCGGAGCCTTGCTTCGAGTGATGCCAATGAACCAACTGCTCAAAGGCGAAAAAAAGCACGAAACCGAGGGCCATCCAAGCGTGCGCGGTGCGGCCCGGTCCCAATCGCTCCTCCACGGCGGGCAGCATGTTGAAAAGCGCGCTGCCAATAAGTGAACCCGCGGAGAGTGCGACCAAGGGAAGTAACACCGCGCGCAGTCGCCGCTCACCAAATGGCAGTGTAATGACGCCCGATAGTGAGGCGAGCGCCACACCAAGGCCTGCGAGGATTGTATAGAGCAACGCTGACGACACGTGGGGCGGTAGCGTAGTACGGCCGCCGCATGATTGCGGGACCAATATAGAGGTTTGAATATTAGGTCACCCGGCCCACCCCTAGGAAACCTGGTGATCGCGCTCAAGGCAGGTTAGGTTGCGGGCTTTGGTGGTTGGGCCATCGTGCAAGAATTAAAACCGAACAAACCGCGACATTTTTCCATGATCCGCGACTTTGCGCTCGCGGACGTCTGCACGTTGGGCAACGGCGTTGCCGGGTTCGGCTCCGTGCTTTTGACGCTCCGGTTCCTGGTGGAGGCCGACTCTGCTGCGATGAATTGGGCCCTGGTCTTGTTACCGGTTGCCGGAGTGCTCGATTTTCTCGATGGTCGTGTAGCCCGCTGGCGTCGCAAGCAATCAGCGCTGGGGGCGCAGCTCGATTCTCTCGCCGACCTCATCAGTTTTGGCGTGGCTCCCGCCGTTGTGGGCTACGGGTTGGGCCTCCGCACCGGGCTTGATGCAATCGTGCTTCTGTACTTCGTTAGCTGCGGGCTCAGTCGGCTGGCTCGCTATAATGTGACCGCGGCCACGCTTGCGGATGATTCGGGCAAAGTGCGGTACTTCGAAGGCACGCCAATACCAACCAGCGTGGGAATCGTCATTACTTGGCTAGTGCTCTTCAACACCAACCGCGTGGGAGCTAGGCTACCATTCGGGCAACTGCAATTTGGTACCTGGAGCCTACATCCCTTCGCCTTGTTTTATGCACTCAGCGGCAGTGCGATGATCAGCAAGACGCTTAAAATACCGAAACCTTGAGCCCGCTCTTCGCATTGGGCCGGCAGAATTACCTAGTCCTCGGCGAACAATGCGCTATCGCCTGGGCCAGCCCGTCAAAAGCCGGTTTGCCCTGAAAGTTGCGTTATGGACTTCAAGCTCTTTTGGTCTACTTTTGCTATGATTTTTATCGCCGAGATGGGTGACAAGACGCAACTTGCCACGCTCTCACTGGCGGCTGGCGCGAACTCGCGTTGGGCTGTATTTGCTGGTGCGG
>CAZCNI010000301.1:0-3474 GCA_964499765.1 uncultured Polyangiaceae bacterium | reverse complement strand
CACTAGCCAGTTACCTGGTGGACGTTACGCTACGCGAAGCTCCGATATTGAGAGCCCTGCGCGAAGCAACGCAGTCACTACCGGGTGCGGGGATGCAAATCGCGCCCGAGCAGGGGCAGTTCATGCGATTGTTAGTGCAGCTGATCGGAGCCAAGCGGGCGCTGGAAGTTGGGGTGTACACGGGTTATAGCTCTACGTGTGTTGCACTCGAATTGCCGCGCGACGGACTCTTGGTCGCCTGTGATATCAACGCTGAAACATCGGCGATTGCTCAACGCTATTGGAAGGTAGCCGGGGTCTCAGAAAAAGTGCGTTTGGAAATCGGTCCGGCTGAGCATACGCTAACCCAACTGGTGAACGATGGTCTAAGCGGCACGTTCGACTTTGCGTTCATCGATGCCGACAAGGAAATGTACGACGCTTACTATGAGCTTTGTCTGCAGTTGATACGTGTCGGGGGCCTGATTGCCCTCGACAACGCCCTCTGGGGCGGTCGCGTTGCCGATGCAAAGTGTGTGGACCCCGATACCTTGGCTATTCGTAATCTCAATGCAAAGGTCGCTGCAGACAAACGCGTCTCGAGCAGTCTGGTCCCGATTGGCGACGGCTTGCTGTTGGCTCGCAAAAGCGTCTAAGTCGGGGCTCGGACAGTAGCCCGCGGCTCCCCGCAGATAGCCGACAGTTGCGATCCGCCGTGGTTGGTCCAATAGTTCACCGCGCCCCGCCAACCTTCAGTGAACAGGTGTTCTAATGATTGACGCTTACGTTTGGAGCACGCCCAACGGGTACAAGCTGTTGCTCTTTCTCGAAGAAACCGGACTGCCATACCGGTTGGTACCAGTGAATATTGGCAAAGGAGAACAATTCAAGCCGGAGTTCTTGGCGATCTCGCCCAACAACAAGATTCCGGCGATCGTGGACAACGATCCGACCGACGGCAATAGTCCCATAGCCATTTTCGAATCGGGGGCCATTCTGCTGTACTTGGCCGACAAGACTCGGCGCTTCATTGCCCAAGACCTCCGGGGTCGTGTAGAAACTTTGCAGTGGCTGTTTTGGCAGATGGCCAACCTTGGGCCCATGGCAGGCCAAAACGGACACTTCTCTGTGTACGCGCCCGAGAAGATCCCCTACGCGATCAATCGCTACGTTAACGAGACGAACCGCCTGTATGGCGTCATGAACAAGCGCTTGAAGGATCGGGATTACTTGGCGGGCGACTATTCGATCGCGGATATGGCCAGTTACCCGTGGATACTGCCGGATGCGCAAGGTCAGAACCTAGGGGAATTTCCCTACCTCAAACGATGGCACGCGCGCATTCTAGAGCGGCCGGCAACTGAGAGGGCATACGCAAAGGGCAAAGCTCTCAACCCCAACCCAACAATGACGGACGAAGCCAAGAAGATCCTATTGGGACAAACCGCCAAGAGCCTCGGCGATTAGTTGGCCGCGGGTGCGTGCAAGAAATCTAGCCTTGTCCAATCCGCACAACGGCAGTCGTATGCCAACCCCGGCTCTTGCCAGGCCAACCTGGTTGGCTTGTTGTGCTGTCGGCGCTGCACCCTGTACAAGCGTGCAGACTCGGGGCTACCGGCCACGTCAGTTGATCGGTAAAAGTCGTTCGGGCTGACTTGACAGCCCCGTGGTCGTGCGTAGGTTCCTTGCGCCGGTTGTCACTCACCAGGGGTGACTGCTACTGGTTACTTATTAACCTAGCTATTTCGCTGAGTTATGGCAATCGGGGGTCGGCGAGTTCCGGCCAACTGTTCCGCATCGTTACGGAGGCAATGAGACCATGAAGATTCGACCGCTCCAGGACCGCGTAATTGTCAAGCGCGTCAAGGAAGAAGAAAAAACCAAGGGTGGCATCATCATCCCCGACACAGCCAAAGAGAAGCCCGTTGAGGGCGAGGTTGTGGCGGTGGGCAAAGGCAAAGTCCAGGACGACGGAACCGTGCGTCCTCTGGATGTGAAAGCTGGCGACCGAGTGCTGTTTGGCAAGTACAGCGGCACTGAGGTGAAGATTGACGGGGAAGAAAACTTGATATTGCGCGAGGACGATATCCTCGGCGTCATTGAAAAGTAAATACGGAGCAAAGGAGCAAACAAAATGGCTGCCAAGGAAATTGTTTACAAAGAAGCAGGCCGCAATCTAATTCTCGCAGGCGTTAACGCGCTTGCTGATGCGGTGAAGGTGACGCTCGGCCCCAAGGGTCGCAACGTAGTCATCGAAAAGAGCTTTGGTTCACCCACGATCACCAAAGACGGCGTAACCGTTGCCAAAGAGATCGAGCTCGAGAATAAGTTCGAGAACATGGGCGCACAGATGGTGCGCGAAGTTGCCTCCAAGACGAGCGACGTTGCTGGCGACGGCACCACCACCGCCACCGTGCTCGCGCAGGCGATCTTCCGTGAGGGTTCCAAGCTCGTTGCTGCGGGCAACAACCCGATGGAAATCAAACGTGGCATCGACAAAGCAGTCGATGCAATCATTGCCGAGCTCAAGGCCACTGCCAAGTCCACCAAGGACGCCAAGGAAATTGCCCAGGTCGGCACGGTGAGCGCCAACGGCGACGCCACCATCGGCAAGCTACTGAGCGAAGCCATGGAGAAGGTCGGCAAAGAAGGTGTCATCACGGTGGAAGAGGCCAAGAGCGCCGAGACCGCCCTCGATGTCGTCGAAGGCATGCAGTTCGATCGTGGCTACCTCAGCCCCTACTTCGTGACCGATGCCGAGCGCATGGAAACCCTGCTGCAGGATCCTTACATCCTCATCAGCGAGAAAAAGATCTCGAACATGAAGGATCTTCTCCCCGTGCTCGAGGCGATTGCCCGTCAGCAGCGCCCGCTGCTCATCATTGCCGAGGACATCGAAGGCGAAGCCCTCGCGACCCTCGTGGTCAACAAGCTCCGTGGCACGCTCAATTGCGCTGCCGTCAAGGCCCCTGGCTTTGGCGATCGCCGCAAGGAGATGCTCAAGGACATCGCCATTCTCACCAATGGTCAGGTCATTGCCGAAGAACTCGGTCTCAAGCTCGAGAATGTCACCATCAGTGACCTCGGTCAGGCCAAGAGCATCAAGATTGACAAAGACACCACCACCATCATTGATGGCGGCGGCGACAAAGACAAGATCAAGGCTCGGCAGTCAGAGATTCGCGCTCAGATCGACAAGACGACCAGCGACTACGACCGCGAGAAGCTTCAAGAGCGTCTTGCCAAGCTGGTCGGTGGCGTTGCCGTAATCAAGGTCGGCGCAGCCACTGAGACCGAGATGAAAGAGAAGAAGGCTCGTGTGGAAGACGCACTGCACGCCACGCGCGCAGCTGTGGAAGAGGGCATTGTTCCCGGCGGCGGCGTTGCGCTGCTCCGTGCACAGAAAGTCCTCGACACGCTCCAGGTCAGCGACGAGCAGAAGTTCGGCGTCATGATCATTCGCCGCGCAATCGAAGAGCCTCTGCGGCAAATCGT
>CAZCNI010000300.1:0-3480 GCA_964499765.1 uncultured Polyangiaceae bacterium | reverse complement strand
AAATAGGCACTGCCCAGTACCAGTAGGACAGTGCCTGCAACGGGTCGCCTACCTGATAGAAGGATAAGTCCACCGAGGCCCGCAAGGCCGGCGGCGACATCTTCACGAACACTGAGCGAGAGGAGCGCAAAAAGCACCATCCAGACCCACCGGCGCTTGTCCGCAAAGTAGATCGTGAACCAGAGGAAGAATGGACCTAACGGCAGGTAGTGGAAGTCGTAGAGGTTGGAGCATTGCAGCCCCGGGTAGAGGACATAGGCAAGTGCCACGAGGCATGCCAGCCACTTGCTGACCAACCGCTGCCCGAAGAGGTAAAGGGGTAGCGCGGCAGTGCCGAACAAGAACGCTTGAACGATGAGCAGGGTTTCTGCATTGGGCCTAAGGGCATAGATCGGCGCAATGACGAATGAGAACCAGGTGGCATGAAACCCAAGGTGCGATGAGTTCGGACCGCCCAGCGGCGACGACTTGAACAGGGGCGTTGCACGGTGCAGTACGTTCCACACCAGGTTGTCTTCGAGACCCAAGTCGAGGCTCGAGGACAACGCATTGCGATGATGGACGATCGTGTAGTAGCTGAAGAACACCGTATAAATGAGACAGCCAGCGCAGACGATCACCAACGGCAGGTGCCGCGGAAGTGCACGCAATGCGCAGGCCCAATTCTCCAAGACAGTCCCGATCTTGCGACTGCACCGAGCCCAGTAGTCGTTGCCGCAGGCATTCACGCGCGGCGCGTTTAACGAATATTGTACTAGCCATTTCGCTAGTGCTACGGCCGTGAACGTATAGAGGAGGTGAGGTAGGTCGCGGTCCACCCACAGTCGCCAATTGAATAGCGTGGGCAGAAACGCGAATAGAATGAGTGGAGCCGTACGTTGTGTCAGACTGTGCACGACCCGTTGCGTGCGCACGCCGAAGAGAATCATAAGCAGCGACGACAACGCTGCCAAAACGAATGTGAGACCAGCCAACGCAATGGGTGGCTCGGTCAGCATGCCTTTGTTCAGGTGGTTCTGCTTTGCCCACTCGAGTAGGGCGTCCGAATGCAGCCAAGACCAGCCTCCGAGGGCAATCGCGGTCAGCTCGCAGCTGAGTAAGGTTATCGTCCAAACGAGATTGGAATTGGCGAGCCCCCAACGTGAACGCGGTTCTTCTGTTCCTTGGTCGTCGTCGCCGTTGCGCAATGCCGACGATGCGAGCGTTCCTTGCAGTTCATGAACGGTCATCTCGTGCTACTCTCTAGGGCATCAACGCGCGCGCGAAGGAAATCAAAGAAGATGGCGGCCAAATTTGACGCATATGCAAAGGATTACGAAACGTTGCACGCCAATAGCATTGCCACTTCGGGCGAGCAACCGGGCTATTTCGCCGAATATAAAGCAGATTGCATCGAGAGACTCGTTGGTCCACTCTTTGATGAACCAATTCTGGATTATGGCTGCGGTGTCGGCGGGCTGACTCAGCGCCTGTGCGCTCGATTCACCCAAGTGAGTGGGTTCGACCCGTCTGCAGATAGCGTAGGGATTGCGCGCAACCGCTGCCCGGGCGCGGCCTTCTTCGACGATCTTGGGGCAATCCCCGATGGCGAATTTGGTTTGATTATTTTGGCCAATGTGCTGCACCATGTCGTCCCGGCTGATCGCGTGGGCCTTGTGCGGCAGCTGGGACGGCTGGTGAAGCCCAATACGGGCCGTTTGGTGGCTTTTGAACACAATCCGTTCAACCCCCTTACTCGCCGCGCTGTAGCCCAATGCGAATTCGACGATGACGCAATACTTCTGCGGCCCGGGGAGTTGGTAGGGCTGCTCGAAGAATCAGGCTTTCGACGGGTGAGACGGCAGTTCATCGTATTCTTTCCGCGCGCGCTTTCGGCACTGCGGCGATTTGAGGCAAAGTTGGGCTGGCTGCCTCTTGGGGCCCAGGTTATGGTCGTTGGCGAGTCGTCGAGCTAGGCGCGCCGCCGCTCGGCGTTGGGCGGCTCTGGTCCTGAAGGGCTCCACTATTCGGACACCGGCGCGCAGGTCAAACGGCAATTGCAGAGGGCTTAGCGGTATCGAGCAGGGGCAGGCCGATTTTTGCTGGCAGGGGGTTGCGTCTAAAGTAGGCTAGCGCCGCACTTTACGGTATACACGGTAGCGCTATGAGTGACGAAGCTGGCGAAAGTCGAATGGAATCAGTGTCTGAGAAATCCGATACCAAGCCTGCATCGAGCGACTCTACCTCTGCCGAGGGAAAACAAATGCCGCTGGAGGACAGTAACTTGACCGAGGCAACGACTTCCACAATGTCCGCTGACAAAAATCTTCCTTCATCGCCCCGAACCCCGCGCTCGTCGAACGGCTTGGGTCGGTTGCTCTGGCTGAGTGATCGTGTTCAGGCCGCTCGTCAGACTACGTTTGGACCTAATCAACCCGGTTGGGCCGAGTACGACGCCGCTCGTCATGCGAAAGACGGTGTTGTTCAAATTGGCGAGACCGGTCAAAGCAGTTGGGCAGTGTTGCTGCTTGAGAGAGACGCAACATCTCTTCTGGTGCGGGCGCACGCGGCACGCGAAAAACTCGAACTCAGTGGCGGTCCGATCAGTGAAAGCGACTGGGAAACCGCGCGAAATGTGCCTGCAATTCAGGAGGCGTGGATCAACTTGTCCGCACTGCAGTCCACGACCCTGGTAGCAGCGACGGGGCCACAGGGTGATCATGCAATCGCAAGCTTGGCGGTTCCACAGCGCAAAGCATTTGCAATTGGCCTGCACGAATTTGTTACGGCAATTGCTGAACCACTGGAGTTTGAAGCGAACCGTCTCGGTCGCGCTTTGTTTGCCCGCTACACGCGGGTGACTCTAGCTGCGGTTGGGGTGCTCGTATTCGTTGCTCTCATTGGTAGTTGGATCGGTTCGAAATTCGAGAAGCCCAACATTGCGTTGCACCAGCGTGTAGAGGTCAGCAGCCAGTACCCCGGTGCTGGTGAGGACCACGCGCTATTGGTTGACGGCGACAGAACGAATCTAGGCTTCCACACCGAATGTCAGGGCGGCTGGGCGATCATCGACCTGGGCGCCCCCAAGAAGATCGACAAGGTGGTTGTGTACAACCGGACGGAATATCCGGAGCGCGCAGTTCCAACGGTGATCGAATTGAGCAATGATCATCAGAATTTCCGGCAAGTAGCTGAGAAGAAGGAAGTCTACGACAAGTGGTCGGCCACTGGACTTGGTGCGCAAGCTAGGTACGTCAAGCTAAGGAATAAGTCGTCGAACTGTTTCCACCTGGCGGAAGTCGAAATCTACTGAGGTCGACCTAGCGAAAGCAGCGGCACTTCTCGGAATCGTTGCGTCGAAAGGGGACGCCGGACCAAGGCGAGCGCGTGTCCGCCATGAAGGGAGCCAACCCCAGGGCCACCTGGCAAAACGCGCCGGGGCAGCTGGTCTATGAACCGGCCGCAGCGATTCTGGGCGCCCGCGCTCAATTGAATACTCCG
>CAZCNI010000299.1:0-3499 GCA_964499765.1 uncultured Polyangiaceae bacterium | reverse complement strand
AGCAGTGGTGCGGCCGCTCGGGCAACCGTACTGTCCACGAAGTCAACACTATATTTAGCCCACGGCGCAGACAAGGCGCATCCCAGTACCATCGAGAGTGAGCGGGTAGCTCTGAACAAGACCTGGTGTTCAAACAGAACGTAACCCGTACTTGCGAAAGCACCCCGAGTCCGCCGAGGACCTGTGGCAGTCGCGGTGATCGAAATGCCGTACCAGCCGACACCCACACCCTCGACCACACTGAGACGCTGACTGAGTTGAGACTCGTACCGGGCCACAACGCCGGCCAGCAATTGGTAGATGGCTGCTGCTCCGACCTCACGCGTCACCGTCGCCGGTCCAAAGCCAAAGCCCTGAATACCTGCGGACCAAGACGAGCCGAGGTCACGAGTGAGCTCGAGTTTGACACCAACGCTTGCGGGAAAATTACTCAACCACACGGCGGCAGCGCCATCCGCCTGAAAATGCCAATCAGTCTGTGTTGATTCAGCTACCGGGGGCTGTTCCGTCTTCTTCGTGGGTATCTCGGGCTTGACGGTGTCGGATGGCTCCACCTTCTTTTCCGCAGGTGAGGGAGGGGCGTGCGTCGCTGAAGTATTGGCGTTTGCAGCCTTGGTTGGGGGGTGTTCAGCGCGCGGATAGCGCAACTCCAGCAGCCCAGCGCTTAGCGCATCTGTGGCTCGCACAGCAAAGACAAGCGGAGCATCGTTGTTCAATGGGCAGCATCGTATAGGGCGCATCAAGTCTGTGGACCGTGCCGGGTCGGAGATCCAAAGCAGCCCGCACAGTTCGCCCTCGTTCTCTATAACGGCAATTGCCGCCTGACTTGCATTGCGTTCGGCATTGCTCGCTATTGACGCATACTCTGGCTGACCTGGAACACGCGCTGCAGTAACAGTGAAGCCAGCCGCCAATAGTTCGGAACGCAGGCGACTCTCGTATACCGTGAAGTCTTGCGTATCATCCGCGGGCGTGATGATGAGCACAGAAACCTCGGCACGGGCCGGCCGAGCCACGTATGAGCAAAGCCCCAATATTGCACAACCCGCGAACCACCGGTGAATCAAGGCTGCAAAATCTTCTGGGCAAATCCTGCGTAAGGTCCGGTTGCAAAACGACGCAAGTAGTCTTGTGCCGCTTTTCGCGCTGCATCGGCACTCTGTGCCGCATTCAGAAGAACCATACGCCGTCCCAGAGCTTCCGCAACCCAAACCCCTGCCGGTGACTCCGCTACATACTGTTCATACCAACCGATGGCATTGGCTGAATTGGAATTCTCGTGCAAACGTCCCAAGAAGAATGCAGCCGAAGATGCTTCGCCGGAGCTGCTGAATCGGCTGCGAACTGCACGATAGGCTTTGTCGGCGAGCTGCTGCTTACCGGTGAAGCGAGCTGCATTGGCGAGGGCGAACAGATCTGGTCCCGAAGCGGAACTGAGAGCGTTATCAATGCCCTGGTGTTCTGCGAGGTCGACTATTTGCTTGTGCTGGGCCTTCACGCCCAGTTGGCTCCAGCTATCCGCACTCTTCCGCCTGCCAACGAGGGCGCTATTTCCAGGATTCGACTGGATATCCGGGAAACCTGCGTGTTGGTCGCGTGGGTTCACCTCAGGAGTGATTGTTTCGTTCACCGTCGGCGCAATTGGGCTTGCTGACGCGGCAGGCGGTTGACCACTGCCGCCTGGCGCAAGCAACAAGCGCTGCGTTCCGCGAATCTCTCCGGGGACGGCCAGGCCTGGCCCGGTAACGCGGACAACACCCTCGCGCATGTCGAGTTCGAACGTTTGAGTGGCAACGTTGTAAGAAACATCGAACGAAGTACCTGCGACTTGCACCACATAGGGACCGGCGAGAACTTGCCAATCGGTATCTGCCCGATGCACGACATTGATGCTGGCGCGACCGTTTTCCAGAACCATGGTTGCGCCATGGCTCGAGGCACGAGCAACCCGACCCCGCGCACCTGGCTCAAGAACAACGCGGCTGCCCTCTGAAAAGTTCAGACCGAGCGACGATGCTGGCGGTGCACTCACATAGCTGCCGATTTCAGCGGTGTCTTTGTCTACACCGATTCGATAGGTCAGAGCTTGCGTCTTCTGTCGGTGCGAATTGACCGTTATGCCGACCACTAACGCACAGGTCGCCATACTTGCGATCAGTATGCGACGAGCGGCAACAGGCTTTCGGTGTTCGATTGCTGCCATGAACCGAGCTCTTTGAGCCGGTTCGCTCGCCCCGCCCCGTGTTTCCACGTGGGTTTGAATGAATTCTGCTGCGCGCTCAAATTCCGAGGTGTTCATTGCTCGACCCCCCGGTGGTGCAGTAGTTCACGTAGCACGGGATCCGCCTGGACTATGGCTGAGAACCGCGATTCTGCTCGACCGAGTTTTCGTTTTATGGTGGCGATGGAACAACCACAGGCTGCGGCAGTTTCTGCCAAGTCGCAGCCCTGCACGTGGCGGAGCACGAACGCCATGCGCGCGTTTATCTCCAGTCGATCCAAAGCAGAGTACAAATGGCGCGCGCCTTGCGTGGCCGCGGCATCGTAAGGTGATACGAGTGGTACGTTGATGGTGTCGTCTAACCCAACGAACCTGCGCACCTTTCTTTTGCGAATTTCGTTCTTCGCCAAGTTGATGGCAATGCCGATGATAAAACTTCGTAGTGACAGGGCCTTCTTCAGTGCCGGAGCGCGCTCGATGACGGTAATGAGAGTTTCCTGAACCAGGTCGTCGACATCGTGAGCGGTGCCGAGGGTTCGGATTACTACCTGCCGGACCAGCGAGGAGTATTGATCATAGAGTGCGCGTGCAGAAGCTGGGCGTCGCTCACAAAGCCCTGCCACCAGTTCCTGTTCAGGCGTAACCGGGAGGGGCAAAGCAAACACCTGAGCCGTATGTTCGCCAGGGAGCTGACCAATAGGGGTCACGGGGTTAGAACGAGAATCCACAGGTATGCCGAATAGTGTCATTGACTCTCGAGAGGAGCTCGAAAACCAGAGACTCATAGCGTACAGAATTGGCGGGAAATGGGTAGATGGGATGGCCGTTTTGTTGGCGCCCAAGAGAATGTTGAATTCCCGCGCGAAATCTCGCGCTGCCAGCTCAACCCGGGATGCTCGGGAGTGACGTTGGCAGCGATAGCGGCCCGCGCGTAGGATCGAACAGACAGTCCTGTGTAGTCTCGTCGGCGTTGGTTGTACGAAATGGGAGCCGGTTGGCGAATCTAATCAGGAGGGCCGAGCGAACTCAGGCGTCGCCGGTCTCTGTCAGAGTGCACCGCTAATTGCGATGCCCCTAATTGTCTGACCCATGAGGGGCGACACCATCAAGCGGCCGTTTGTTGTGTGTGTTGGAGCCGTGAGATACACGATGATTCCACCGAGCAGCGCTGCGCCACCAACCGCAAATCCGATCTTTGCATTCTTGGCTGCCGTGGTGGCTTCTTCGTTAAGGGTCAACCCTTCCTTTGTGCAGGCATTGGGATCCGGCGACCTGATG
>CAZCNI010000298.1:0-3501 GCA_964499765.1 uncultured Polyangiaceae bacterium | reverse complement strand
TAGTTGACACGATTGCCCGTGAGCGATTGCAGCAGGTCCAGGACAAGCTCGCGGTCTCGCCAAGAGTACATTAGCAGCGTATCGAAGCCTATCTCATGTCCGGCGACTCCAAGCCAGAGCAGATGGCTGTGGATGCGCTCTAGCTCAGCCACGAGTGTCCTTAGATAAAGGCCACGTGCGGGTACCTGAATACCAGCGATCTCCTCGACTGCCTGGACGTAGGCGGTTGAGTGGGAATGCGAACAGATGCCGCAGATCCTCTCGAGCAGGTACATGTCATTGAGATAACTGCGCTGCTCACAAGCTTTCTCGATCCCTCGGTGGTTGTAACCAAGGCGGACGCCCATCTCCATGACCAGCTCACCCTTCATGCTCAGGATGAAATTGCCGGGTTCCTTCAGGGCGGGGTGCTGTGGACCCAGAGGAATCTTGACTACATCTTTGGTGGTCATGGCTTCGTCTCCTTAGGCGGATCGATCGACTCACGCGACCAATCCTTGCGCAGTGGGTATTGCCCTGCTGGCCACCCGTCGGGGAGCGGATAGCGATTCCCGTCTGGTAGACCCTGGATGCAAACACCCAGTAAGTCTACGACCTCGCGTTCATAAAGTTCCGCGTGGGGATAATAGGCGGTGATCGTCTGCGGACCTGGGCCGTTTTTGGGGGCTGTAGTAACAAGTGTCAAGACCACACCTGCCTCGTTGGCCATATGATACATGAGGCCGAGATGCTCCCCTTCGTCCGTGCCCGTAATTGTGCAGAGCATCAAGAAGCCTAGCTGCTCCTTTGCATGCACCAGCACGGGGTGGAGCTGGTCAATGGGCAACTCAGCCCATACGCGGCGGACACGCTGAATGGTGACTTTCTCAGCGAGAAACGGGAAGTCACGAACGAGCTCGCTTTGGAGCTTCTTCTCTGCCGCTAGATCTACTAGCGGCTCGTTTTCCGTAGGACTGTCATTGGGCATCGGCAGCGGGCTCCTCTTTGGCGTGCACGAGCTTTTCAGGTGCGATCAACGATTCGACTTCACGAGTGTTGTCGAATTCAACCCGCGGGCGTTCGACCGGAGCGGCCTGGCCATGTTCCAGTGCCGACAAGAGCTTTACAACGCCGTCGATGATTGCTTCGGGATTTGCGGGGCATCCGGGAATATAAGCATGAACGGGAATTACCGTGTCAATGCCGCCCGTAACATTGTAGAGGCCATCGAACACGCCGCCCGAACACGCACAGGTGCCGACGGCGACCACGAATTTCGGTTGGGGCATCTGTTCGTAGATGCGCACCAAGCGGTCTGCGATTTGCCGTGTCACTGGGCCAGAGCACACGAGTACGTCGGCGTGACGCGGGCTGCCCTTGAGCACAACGCCAAAACGCTCGACGTCATAGTGCGGGGTCAATGACGCAATTATCTCGATATCGCAGGCATTACATGCGCCTGAATTGAAGTGAATAATCCAGGGGGATTTTAGTCGTGCCCAGGTCACGATGCGATCTACTACGCTCATGAATCACCTCCGATACAGGACGAACAGCCCGACCAGCGCACTGGCGACATAAATCAATGCCATTGTTATGGTGCCGGGCGAGCCGTTAGGAACCGTGGTTGCCACCAAAGCGACAACGTGCAAAATCGTAAAGAAGAAGGCAAACGGAAACACCTGGCCGTAGTCAGGTCGCACCAGCGGCTGACCTTCCTCACCGCAGGCATACGGTTTCGGATTCGCCTCGTTGTGCCGCTGTGGCCTGTAGGACAGACGCCCCATAAGGAACAATGTCAGCAGGCTTGCGCCCAGCACGAGCAGAAATGCGAGCGGAGGAGACAAGAGTAGTTGCATAGCTTCAGCCCTTGATATTATTCAATTCACGAGCATTCAGTCGATTGGTGTGCCGATGTACGAGAAGTATCAAACCCACGGCCACAACCATCACTACGACCTCGACGACGATGAGCGTAATCACCAACGATTGCGCTAAGCCGACATGCCCGGTTAGGCGACCTGCCAGAATCAGGCTCAAGGTGACAGCTTTCATCATGAGCTCGACGCCGATCAAGGCGCGAATGAGGTTGGTGGTTACCAACAGATAGTAAAGCCCTGCGATGCCGACCAGTGCGATGGCCGCCACGTAGAGCGTAAGCAATTCACCGCTCATGTTTTCTTGCCTCCTTGAAAAGGATTGTGACGCCGAATGCACCAGCAACCAGGATGACGACTTGACCAAGTAAATCGAGGTGACGAGACGTCCAAAGAACCTGTCGTACGTCTTCATTCACCACTGGAACATCGGGAATCGAGGGCAGTGTCTTGTGAATGATTGCAACCCCAACCAACAGAAGCAACAGTGGCAAGTACCAGTAGCGACGGATTCGCTCTTTGGCTTGCTCAACGATGTTCTGGTCGGTTTCAAGCTGGCTCAGCGTAATTGCGCCGAGAAAAACTGCGGAAATGAGTCCGGCGCAGACGCTGAGCTCGAACACCGCGGCTAGTGGTGAATCAAGCCGAAACAACAATGTGGTGACCAGGATACTGGCGAATGCCAGTCCAATGACCGCGCGCAGCAACCGCGTCGAGAGCACGGACCATGCGGCTGCCAGAACCAGCAAGGCGAGAACAACGATGTCAATTATTGGGTCATTCATAGAATCACCAAGGTAGTGCCTTGTTCAGCAGCAGGAATGACAACGGCGAGTTTTCGATGAGTGGAAAAAATGCGCCAATGACCACGGTAATTAGGGCAAAGACAACGGCCGGTATGATGAAACCAGGGCCAGATTCCTTGGCTGTCGTCACGTTCTCCGCGGGTTTTCCGAAGAAAGCCCGGTACTGCACCGCCATGAAGTACCCCAGCGTCAGAATGCTGGCGAGGACCGCAAGGCAGGCGAAGCCCTCATGCTCAGCCTTCCAGAGCGCGACGATGATGAGCAGTTTGCTCCAAAACCCTGAGAACGGCGGAATACCTGCCGCCGACATCATGCCGATACCCGTGGTTGCGCCAGTCCAGGGCATCTTCGCGCCCAGGCCTCCCATGCGCCCCATGTCAGTTGTGCCGATGCTTGACTCCACTGAGGCAGAATCCACGAAGAGCAGTGACTTGAAGATGGCGTGATTGAACAAGTGAAAGGTTGCGGCAACAATCCCAAGCTCGGTGCCCGCGCCAAGAGCAATCACAATGTAACCCACCTGACTGATGCTCGAGTAGGCGAGCACTCGCTTCAGATCGGACTGGGTCATTGCTGCGACGGCGCCGACGACAATCGAAATCGAGCCAACCACCAAGAAGACCGTGCTGAGCGACGGGTCGAGTCCGACGACACTCCGCACTAGACGCACCAGTGCGTAGATGCCGCTGACCTTGGTTACGATACCTGCAAGAAGGACGGAAACCCCAGCCGGTGCGGCTGAGTAGGCTCCGGGCAGCCACCCGTGGAACGGAACCAAACCACCTTTGATGAACAAACCGACCACGTAGAGGACGACGCCCGTCTTGAGCAGTCCGGGA
>CAZCNI010000297.1:0-3506 GCA_964499765.1 uncultured Polyangiaceae bacterium | reverse complement strand
GATCTTGTACGCGGCGAGTTGGGGCCTCGACCGCCTCGACCCCGACAACCGTTGCAAGCATCGATACCGATAACGCAGCGCGACTGTCAGCTGCCTTCGACATCCTCTACTTCGACCTGTCGAGGAGCCCTTTTATACAGCAACAGCGCAAGGATGAGCGCGTACGAGAGCAACATGAACGTTGCCGACATGAGGAAGTGCAGACCAAGGTCACGCACGAAGGGTTCTACGGTTCGATACTGCGCTATGCAAAGCCCGAGCAAAATCGCCCAGATCCAGGCGTCGCGTTTGGATATCGGATGCGGTCGCAGTTTGCCCGACGAGGACCGCTCGCGTTCGATGACCACCAGGCAGAGTAGAAAAAATACGTGACAATAGTAGTTGGCGGGCGAAAGGATGACTGGAATTAGAACGAGACCCAATGTCGCAGCTTGGTGCAATTTACGCTTACGCGCGGCAGCAAAGACAGCAATCAGAGTGGTGGCAACCAAGAGCACGAAGATGGGTTGGTGAATTTGCCAATTATGGTTTACTTGGCCCCAATCCACGGGCGGCTCCGGCCCGGTGAGTGCCTGCAGCACCAGGGTCGGATCGAAAGACAGAAACATCCGTAGGCTTTCGTGGTTCGTGTGCGCATCGCGCTCGAGCAGATTGACCTTGTGCCACCACTGTGGCCAGCTTTGCGGACCTAGGACCAGCGAGGCAACGGCGACCGCACTGGCCACGGTAATCGAGGCTGACTTTGCCACTTGCAGCATCGGGCTCTGCGCATCGCGAATATCTGCCCACTTGGGCCACCGCCGTTCGTCGTTGTAAAATGTGTACGCCCACGCCAGCGCGGGGAACGTCAGACTAATGAGCGTAAAGGCAGGAAAGGCTCGAATCAAACTGGCCATAGCCAGCATCACGCCGCCCCAATTCCAGCGTTTTGCAGCGAGTGCGCACACGCCGAGTCCAATGTACGCCATCCAGTCATGCCGCAGGGTGGCGCCGACCCAGTTGGAGCCGAACATGTGAAAGTCGTTGGCGCCAAAGAGGGTGATGGCCACTAGCATCGTGCGCCAACCAAACGTGCGCTTGATGGCGTAGAACATCAAACCGAGCAGCAACGGGTCGAGCAAGGCGCCCAAGATGAGAACGGTGTTGTTGGCGTGGGTGAAGCAGAAAAGCGCTCGCGCAATCACGAACCACACCGGGGTCGCATTGCCACCATGGTCGTGCATGCTGCCAAAATAGTCACCGGTGCCCATGGTCTCGCGGAAGTAACGCATGTCTTCGACGAAATGCTGCCAGCGCTCGGGCGTGAATCGATGGCGCACGTTGTTGATTTGATCGTGAATGCCGCGCACCGGAGTCATGTAGTGGGTGTTGAGATCGCGAATCTCCATGTTGTTCAGCGCGTCGAGATTGGACCCGGGCACGTCATCCACGTAGGCGGCGACGCTGGCCAGGTACAAGCCATCGAAGTGCAATTCCGGGAAGTACTTTGCGATCGGGTAGTAGACCCGCATGTCAAAGTTGTGGACCACGCTCTTTTGATTGTACTTATGGTCCCAGAATTGCGGATTGAGCAGGTTCACGAAAGTCAGAACCGCAAGTGCGGCAGACACCGTGAGTGCACCGCGAATGAATCGAGGATCCGCCGCGTGCCGGCGTGGCGCTAATGCTTCACGAAGCACGGCCACCAGCGCAATAGCTGCAGCCATTGCGCGCATCAAACTAATCTCGCGCTGTCCGACGGGCCACAGCTCCCAAGTTGCCGCGAAGCACCATGCCCCCGCTAGCAAGACAACGGCTAGCAACGCAACCGAGGTCCACGTCTTCTGCCCGCGACGTGCGAAAATGATGCAAAGGCTTGCAATAATGCCAAACAAGACGATGCGGTCTTGCAGTTGCTCTTCCACGGGAGTGCCTTTCTTGGTCGTCAGTTGTGAACCAAGGTCGGCGGTGGGATCAGCTGACAGACGGACTTCGGTTAGAGCATAGGACCGGTCACCCCCCCGGGCTTGGATTCGAACGTAGCGCCCCTTGGCGTGGAGCGAGTGCGTTGAGCGATCACGCATTCCGGGCGACTCGACTACCGGCGCATTCCACAGCGGTCGATAGGTAATGTTGTCCGAAGAAATCGTCAGGATGTGGGTGTCATTGTTGTCACCCTGAAGGTAAGCCGAGCGTATCTCGACTTCTTGCCCCAGGTCCCAGGTGACCGAGCCATTGGGGTTGCTGAATGCGGAACTGACATCAGTGCGCCAGTAGTCCGCGTCAGGGGCCACCACCCGATCAACGAGGCGATCCGTGTGTGCAACCCCAGGTGATGCGATGACTTTGGCTCGCTCGAGTAGACTAGGTGCGGGCTCAGGCGCGCCGGCACGTGCCGACAAAGCGACGCAGAAGATTGAAGCTAAGGCGGCAACCCAGCTTAGGCGAAACATGAAGGTTCTGTATCGGGTTGCGATGAATGAGTTGAACGATGACACAAGCACTCCCTTTGAAGCGGCAGGGGCCCGCTCCGCGACGCCGGAGCGTAGCCCAGGAAATGCAACTTGCGCAGTGTCAGAACTCGGGCCGCGCTGGTTTTCTGGCCGAAGTGCGCATTGTTGGTAAATTCTTCCCATGCTGCGACAATCCTGGAGCTTGATTTGGGGCTTGTTTCACGTGTCCGCTACCATCAATCTTGAATTGGATGTGGTCGACCTTAAGGACCCTGGTTGTGGTGCCTTGCTACAACGAGGCCAAGCGCCTCGACTGCGAGGCTTTTGCAACGGCACTGAGCAGCGACCGCAATCTCGAGTTTGTCTTCGTCAATGACGGCAGCAAAGACGAAACGAGCGACATGCTGGCTGGTATGCGCACGCGCGGAGCTGAACGGGTACACGTGCTCGAACTGGCGCAGAACGCGGGCAAGGCAGAGGCGGTCCGTCAGGGGGTGCTGCTGGCATTCGAGTTGGGCGCCGCGTGCATCGGGTATTGGGATGCGGACCTTGCCACCCCGCTCGAATGCATTTCCGAGTTCGCGCGTGAACTCAATGCGCGCAAGGTGTCAATGGTCATGGGGTCCCGGGTTCGAATGATGGGGCGGCATATCGAGCGGCGAGCAATGCGACACTATATCGGTCGCGGCTTCGCGACACTGGCTGCGTTCTCACTCGGTTTTCCCGTCTACGACACCCGATGCGGCGCTAAATTGTTTCGTGCGACGGACGAGTTCCGCCAGGCGTTCTCCAGTCCATTCGAAAGCAATTGGACGTTCGACGTCGAGCTCTTGATGCGACTCAAGACCGCGGGGAATACGAACCACACTTTCGATATCGAGCAAGAATGTGTCGAGTATCCGTTGCCTCAGTGGGTTGATGCGGCCGGCTCTAAATTGAATATCACCCAATATCCGGGGATACTGCTCGATCTTGCGAAGCTTCTGTCTTGGCGGCTCTTTCACTGACCACTCCAAGGTACGCGCGGCAATCGGCGAGCACGTACGCATATTGGTCGGGCGTGGGGCGCCGGGT
>CAZCNI010000296.1:0-3513 GCA_964499765.1 uncultured Polyangiaceae bacterium | reverse complement strand
CTGCAGTGGCCGCCTCAAGTGCTGTTCGCGCCGCGCGAGAGCCTATTGAGGCCACTGCAGGTGTCGCTCCCGCGGCGCGAGAGCCTATCGCGGCCACTGCATGCCCATCTGGCGCTGCGCGGGAACCACTTGCGGTCACCGCATGTGCATATCCCGCTATGCAATGCCCATTATCGGCAGGGGTTACCGTTGCACGCTAGCGGTGAGGCCTGGGACTCATTGTCGCCCTGTGTGCCGCCATCGACGCCAGTCCTTCACCGCCCCAATCCGTGCTCCTCGGCAACCTTGGCGTTGATCGCATTGGCGCGCTGCCGCGCTGGGCGCTGTTCCAGGCGCTCACTGTAGCTCGTGAACTCGGGCAAAGGTTCGAGCATCTTGAAACGGAGCATGAAACTCAGAGTTCCGCCGAAGATGACGTCTGCCATTGAGAACTGCTCGCCTAGCACCCACGTGCGACCGGCAATGGCGCTTTGCATGCAGCTAATCATTGATTCGTAGTTGCCAAAACCTGCGTTGCTTTCACGGAACGTCCAATTCGCGGCCTTTGCCATGGACCCGGGTTCGATAACTGAAGGTGCGAACATACACCAACGCAAATAAGTACCGCGGTCGGGGTCGTCGGGTGCTGGCGCGAGTCTTCCAAGCGCGTAGCGATCGGCCAGGTACAGACCAATGGCGGCAGATTCCGTCACCGTTGTCTTATCATCCTGCAGAATCGGTACTTTGCCCATGGGGTTCAGTGCCATGATATCGGGAAGTTTGTGCTCGCCCGTCTGTATATCCAGGTACTTCAACTGGTAGGGAACCCCTACCTCCTCCAGCATCCAGACAACGTTGGCAGCACGCGTGTACGGGTGGTGATAAAGCACGATTGCCATGGGCTTAGTACAGCACTCAAATGTGCACTGAGCAAGACCACTCGCCCTGCCTGCAGCTTCCCTGCCTGGCTCAGCCAGAGCACGCCTGGGCTAATCCGCCCCAACCCATTGGTCTTCTTGGTCGCCGTTTGGCGGGCGCTGCGGGGTCGCACGTCGTCAGTTCGAGTGGAGACGTGGGGAAGAATCGATGCGGGGGTGTCGTGAGAGTGCCGCACCAACATCAAAAACATCATGGTCGTTACCTCTGCTCGGACCGGGGCAACGGGGAGTGACTTCTGAGGAGCCAGACCGCAAAGGGTGGCATGAAGCCTAGCGTTGCAGCAGTCGAAGTCAGGAGCCCACCGATGACGGCAATTGCCAGTGGGCGCTGCATTTCACTGCCCGCTCCAATTCCAAGCGCAAGCGGAAGCAGCCCAGCAAGCGTCGCAACCGTGGTCATGATGACTGGGCGCAACCGGCGCTCACTGGCGCGCATGACGGCATCATTGATTGCAAGACCAGCGGCAAGTTGATTCTCTGCCTCCTCAAGCAAAAGAATTCCATTTTTCACCACGAGACCCACGAGCAACACGCAACCTATCAGTGACGCAGCGTTGAGAGCGGCTCCCGTTATGACCAGCGAAAGAATCGCCCCGACAATGGCCGCGGGCACCATGGCAATCACCAGCAGCGCAAGTCGCAAGCGTCGGAACTGGGCGGCAAGTACCGCAAGAACCAACAGCAATCCCATGGCGCCCACGTAGGTCAGTTGGCGTAGTGTTTCGCGTTGGCTTGCCATTTGACCGCCGAGTACTGCACGACAACCAGGGGGCAACGGTAGCTGCCGTACCACTCGCTCAACGTCGTCCGCTACCGAGCCTAGGTCGCGGTGTTCATGGTCGCCCGTGACTGCTACCAGGGGTTGCAGTGCCTCGTGCAACAATTGGGAGGGCGATGTTGAGCGCTTGATGTCAGCCACAGCACTGAAACTGGTGGTAGCGTCACGCGCCACGAAAGGCAGGTCGAGCACATGCGCTGCGTCGAAGCGAACCGTATCGGGGTAACGCGTACGAATGCCAATCAGTCGATCGAAACGCCGGATGCCGCCCACACGAGTGCCGCGCAGAGCCGCATCCAATGCGCGAGTCAGCTCTTCGGGCGAGCTGCCCATGCGCGCAATTGCGTCGCGCCGCATGCCAAAATGCAATTCCGGTACGGGTAGTTCCTGCCCATTGTAGACATCGACCAAGCCCGGTATAGAGTTGGTGCGTTTTGCAATCTCGGACGCAAGTCGATTGAGCTCGGTGTAGTCTTGGCCCAGCAGCTTTACCTCGATGGGTCGCGGATTGCCGGCCAGGTCATTGAGCACATCCTGAAGCACCTGTACGAATTCAACGCGCACTTCCGGATAGCGTGCCTGCGTTCGGGAGCGTATGTCTGCAATGATGTCTTCCGCCGACCGATTGCGCTGATGCGGTAGCACGAGTCGCACCATGATGTCGCCACGGTTGAGCTGGGTTGCCGCTGCAGGTCCCAGTTCCGCGCCGGTTCGTCGAGTAAAGGTGAGTACCTCGGGTGTCGCAAGCAGTTCCTTCTCGAGAGCGTGTGCAAACTGGTCGGTGGTGGCCAAAGAAGTGCCCGCGGGCAAGAAGTAGTCGAGCACGAATGCGCTTTCGTCCACACTGGGCAAAAAACCCCGCTTGAGCTGCGGAGCAAGTAGTGCTCCTGTGCCGAGCAGAACCATGAGCGCAAGCAATGCTAGCCTCGGACGTACGAGCACCCGCTTCAGAAACGGCTCGTAGTATCGAAAGAGAGAAGATGAGTGCTGCTGTTTTCTGCTCGACAGGCTAAACGTCGATGCCAGCGGCACGAGCACCAAAGCCACGACCAGGGAAATGAGCACGGCTGCCGTCAATGCAAACGCTAGTGCGCGGAAGAAGTCACCGACCACGCCATCGAGAAAAGCCAGTGGGATTAGCACCACCACGGTGGTCAGCGTCGTGCCAATCACGGCCTTGGCCAACTCTGCCGTGCCCGCAATGGATGCAACAGCTGGATTTGCACCAGCGTCACGGTGCCGTGCAATTGCCTCCACAATGACAATGGCATCATCGACAACCAGTCCAATGGCAACAGCCATGCCGCCAAGCGACATCAAGTTGAGCGTTTGATGCCCCACGTACATGGGCAGAAATGTGATGGCAAGCGTAAGCGGCACGGCAACGCCCGCCAAGAGACCAGCGCGCACGTCGCGAAGGAAGAGCCCAATGACTAGTGCGCAGAGGGCAATACCGAGCAAGATTGCGTCCCTTACGCCGGTCATGGATTCGCGCACCAGAACGGCTTGATCGTAGACGGCTTGAACCGCTACGTCCTTGGGCAAATTGGCTGACAGCGCATGCACTGCTGCTGTCGCAGCGTCCACGACCGCAGGCGTACTTGCCCCGGGCAGACGGGCAACACTGATGCTCACCGTTTCGCCACTGGGGCTACCGATGCGCATCGTCCTGTCTTCGTGACCCTCGAGCACTTCAGCGATGGAACTCAGGGCAATGCTAACTCCTTCGGGGCTGGTCGCTACGGGTAGCTCAGCGATCTCCTTAAGGTTCTTGGGAAGCGCGTCGGCAATCACCGTCACCAGCTGTCGACCCTCGTC
>CAZCNI010000295.1:0-3525 GCA_964499765.1 uncultured Polyangiaceae bacterium | reverse complement strand
GCCCAACTGAGCAAGTGGGAATCATCCTTGGAAATAGCCGTCGAGTCAGTAGCGCCCGCTGCAGGGGCGAATTTGTCACGAACGGGATACAGCTGGTCAAACGCTGGTGAGGTTGCGCATTGGGTCGCCGCCAAGCGAGCATATACACGCAGATCAGTCGATGTTGCGGGGAGTTGAATCGTCGATTCTGACGTCCACGCCGTCGGGCTATCGTCGGTTGCCGTCCCGGTGGCAGTCTCGAGTGCATCACCAGAATTGGCAAACACCGGCAGGACCGCATTCGCGGGCAAGGACTCAAGCACTGGGGCGAACGGACCAGTACACGGCGCAATTGCAGGCGCGTTGGGGGTGATGACCAGTGGGGCTACGGCCGCGTCAGTTGCCGCATCCGAATACGCAACTAGGGACGACACGCCGGCATCAGAGGGCTGAGAGGTCGGAGCGTTCCCGCCGCCGCACGCAGGAAGCGCGACGCCCAAAACAAAGAAAGCGCACGGACGACGGAGAATTTCGAGCCAGCGATGTGTCACTGCGCCAAGGCCAGTCTCGGAAACATCGCTCAACGGAGTGGCGACTCGGGTCCGGTCTAATTCAAATGCTGCGGCCCTCGAACGACACTGCGCTCGAAACCTTGCGATACTAATGGCGTGACTGTGCTCCATTTGGGAACCTCCGCGAATCAACCGTTGCGAAGGACCACGTCGTGGACTGCAAATGTCCAACTGAACCACAGGTCGGGTATTCCGGCTCGCGTATCTTCCTAATCCTGGCGCCTTCCCGCGGGTTTTCCGCAGTGGCCCAATGCCAGTTTCGTCCACGCTTACGGCGGCGGGACCGCGTCGGCTTTGCACCGAGCTTCCCCGTTCATGGGTTCTGACGTTGCCTAACGAGGGTCCTATTAGCAGCCAGTCCCCAACTGGTCAATGCTCGCAGTCGCCAGGCCCCCAGCTGAGTGCCCGATCGAAAAACTCTTTCAGATCTTTGGCCAGTGGCGACACTACGTCCAATTCTTGGTTCATGAAGGGATGCGGCATCTGGTAGCGATGCGCGTGGAGCGCATGGCGTGGCAGTTCGAGCAGCGCGAGATCCGCCTGCGTCAATTCACCGTCTGCAGCGCGTGCCAGCAGTCGCTCATTGGGACCATACAGTTTATCACCCACCACCGGGCACCCAATGCTCGATAGATGCACCCGAATCTGATGCTGTCGCCCTGTATGCAGTTCGCAGGCAACCAAGGCGTAGCGACCGCGCGTCTCCACGACCCTCACCGTAGTCTTGGCTTCGAGCCCGAAACCTCGCTTTGCTAGGCGCATTTTGACTCGAAGTGGATTGTCAACATCGACTTCGAGCGGCTCTTCGATCACGCCTGCGGCGGGTGTACCCCAGGTGATGGCCAAATACGTCTTTCGAACCGGTTGGGCTGTGCGCGCGCGTTTCTCCAGCGCAATGCGCTCGCTCTGGCGCAATTGAAGAAAGGTGTCGTTGCCAGCAGCGACCATGGCATGCACGCTCCGATCTTCGAGCATTCGCTTACAGGCTCGCTCCGCGGCTCTCGATTTGGCCACCAACAGCAGACCACTGGTTTCTCGGTCCAGTCGGTGGATGAGTGAAAGAAACTCATGGGGCCGTTGATTCTCCAGACGCTTGATAAGCGTGCTGTTGTAGTAGCGCGCTGTTGGGTGCACGGCGACGAACGGAGGCTTGTCCACGGCCAGTAGCCACTCGTCTTCGTAGAGAATGTCGAGCGGGGTTTCGTTGATTTCTTCCTCGATGGCTGGCCGCCACAAAATAATGTGTTGCTCGGCAAAAACGCGGCTGTTGTGGCGCAGTCGAGTTCCTGCCGGGGAAAATGCGCTATTTTTTATGATGGCACGGGCCCGCGTCCGGCTCGTGTTGCGCAGCTGCAGTTTGAGGAAGACGTCAAGTCGCGTGCCGGCAAACTCCGGGGGTACGCGAATGACGCGACGAATCGCATCCTCTGCCACACCGTCGGGTCGCACCGTGCCAGCCGGTGCCTCAGCAAACCGACTTGACCGGTGCGAGCGACGCGCCTCGGTTTCGGCAGCTGGCGACCACGACAATTTCAGTGAATCTCCGTGCCAATGCCCTGGTCGGTGAAGATCTCGAGCAGTAGCGCGTGACGGCGACGGCCGTCAATGATGTGCACTTTTTCGACCCCGCCATCTACGGCATCCAACGCACAACGGACTTTGGGGACCATGCCGTCAACGATGGTTCCATCAGCGATCAGTCGCTCAATGTCACTGGCACGTAGACTGGCAATTAGCTGCTTGTTGACGTCGAGAACCCCGGCCACATCGGTCATTAACATGAACTTTGCCGCTCGCATTGCTGACGCAACAGCGCCGGCGGCGGTGTCTGCATTGACATTGAGGGCCGCGCCGTCAGCGGCGACCGCGATCGGCGCAATGACTGGAATGAAGCCTTCGGCCACGAGCCGTTCGAGCAGTCCGCACGACACGTGTGAGACGGTCCCGACCCGACCCAGATCTACGTCAATCGTTGACCCATCTTCTGCTGTGGCATGTACGGCATCAGCGCACACAGCCCGCATGAAGTGGTCGTCTTTGCCAGAAAGGCCAACCGCGCGGCCACCATGTTTGCAGATGTTGCCGACGATTTCTTGATTGATGGCACCACCGAGGACCATCTCGACCACATCCATCGTGTCATCGTCCGTGACCCGATAACCACCGGAGAAACGCGACGCGATACCGAGTCGCTTCAGCGTGTCGTTGATCTGCGGCCCGCCGCCATGGACCACGACCACTCGAATCCCGACGTACCGCAACAGACAAACGTCACGAGCGAAGCTCTCCTTGAGCTCAGCGTCCACCATGGCATGACCGCCATACTTGACCACGAAGATCCGATCGTGAAAGCGCCGAATATAGGGAAGCGCCTCGTGAAGCACCTCGGCTTTGCTGATCAACTCGTCCATGAGCGCCGAGGTTAGCCGATGCCCTGTTGCTGGCCAGGGTCAATGCGACGAGAAGTCGTGCAATTCGTCGGTTCTGGCACACCAAGGCCCGGCCCAGAGCGCATTTTTGGCCGGGGACTCGAGACGGCGCGAGGCGTACGTGGTAAACGGGCCCGCAATGGATATTTTGCTGGTTGCCTCTGAGTTTGCCCCCTGGGTACAGAACACGGGTGTGGCGGAGGTCGTCGCGTCATTGAGCAAGACGCTCAAGCAGGTGGGCCACACGGTGACGGTTGTCGTGCCCCATCGCGCTGCGTATGACCAAGCGGGGCTGCTGTTGGCACGCAGACTGTCAAAGCTGAAGCTCGCCGATTCGCGCGAGCTGGCCGTCTACGACACCCAGCTCACTTCGGGTATTCAGCTGGTGCTCCTGGATCTGAGTTGCGACCACCACGCGGAAGTCTGTTTCGAAGAGGCTGTTGTCTTCGCCGAGGCGGTGGCAGCACTGATCAACGACCGAAGTAACATGGGTGCGCACACGGACATCGTACACGTCCAAGATTGGATGGGCAGTCTGTGTGCAT
>CAZCNI010000294.1:0-3548 GCA_964499765.1 uncultured Polyangiaceae bacterium | reverse complement strand
CGATCAGCCCACTTGCCCACCGCTTGCCCCATCAGGGGCCGCTTCTTCGGGTCGCGATCCCCGCCACAACCGAAGACGCAGTGAACGCTTCCTTTGGCGAAGCGCTTGACTGCTTGCAGTGCTCGTTCAAGCGCATCAGGCGTGTGCGCGTAGTCCACTAACACGACGATGTCGTCATCGGTACCATCACACCGCTCGAGACGGCCGGGTACTCCAAAATCGCCCGCGAAGGCTCGGACGGCAGATTGCAGGTCGGCCCCAAGTGCGTGCAGGATTCCGAGGGCGAGCAGAATGTTCTCAAGGTTATGATCGCCAACAAGACGTGTTTGCAGATTGACTCGCATGTCATCAACGCGAATCTCACCGCTCATTCCTTGTGCGTTCAGCGTGACGTCGAGCGGCTGCACATTACAGTGGGACGTTCTCCCCACGCGCACCAGTTGCTGCACTCGCGCACTCTGTGCGAATCGCTGACCCGCAGGGTCGTCGACGTTGATGACCGCTTTGGTTGGAGCAAGATCAGTGAAAAGCCGCTGTTTTGCTGCCTCGTACGCGGCCATGCTGCCGTGGTGATCCAAGTGGTCCTGGGTCAGATTCGAAAATGCGGCCACTGCGAAGTGCAATGCGTCAACTCGACCTTGATCGAGAGCATGGCTCGACGCTTCCATGATGAAGTGAGTTCCGCCCTGCCTGACCACCTGAGCTATGAGTCGCGTAATCTGGTCAGCCTCGGGAGTCGTGAGGTTGCTCTCTTGCTCAAAGCCGCCAAACGCAAATCCGGTCGTCCCAAGGCGGGCCGGTCGAGCTCCGGCGGCTGAAAGGCCGCGCTCTACCAGAGCCACGGTCGTGGTCTTTCCGTTCGTACCCGTAATGCCGACCAGCCCGAGTTGCTTCGACGGATATCCATGCACGGCCTCGGCAGCGAATGCCAATGCACGACGCGCTTCGGAAATGTAGATCACGGGTACGGGCAGTGGCAGCAACTCGCCTATGTCACTGTCTACGAGTACCGCTGCGGCACCATTGTCGATTGCAGCCTGGACAAATTGTCGTCCGTTTGCACTCGCGCCCGAGCGCGCCACGAACAGATCCCCTGGCTCGATGCGTCGAGAATCCTGCTGAACACCTAGGATGCGTGCGTCGCTCGAACCAATGAGTTCGGGTTGAAACGACACCAGCACATCTAGTAGACGCTTGATGCTCAGACCGCCCGATGATGGGTCGCGATGCACTGTAGTGCTGGTCATGATGCTGGCTCGAATTGAAGTTTCAACGCCGCCCCCTTTTCGAGGGACTGTCCGGGAGCTGGGTCTTGTTTGGACAGAAGTCCAGTGCCTTGCACTTGAGGTGAAAGTCCGAGTTCACTGACCTGGTGAATGACGTCACGCATGGACCAACCAATCATGTTTGGTACGCGAACCAGACCGTGGCGCGTGGGACCAGTATTGGCAATCTCTTGCACGGTTGAATGATCGCCTTGCGCTTGACGAATCATTTCGTAGGCAACGTGGGCCGGGTCAGGACGTGCACCAAGGTCTGCCGCGCTCGCGCGTTTCGTGTTCGGCGGTGTCATTCCCTTGTGTTCGAGAACCATTTGCGCAACGCGGCGGAATACCGGCGCCGCCACCACACCTCCAGCATGCTCGACCATGGGTTCATCGATAACGACAGCAATGAGCACCACGGGGTTGTTGGCCGGCACGAACCCGACGAAAGAGGCAACGAATTTGTCCTCGGAATAATGGCCGGTGCGTGGATTGGCTTTCTGCGCAGTTGCAGTCTTGCCGGCCACTCGATACCCCGCAATGGTCGCTTCGGTGCCCGTGCCTTCGCCTTCGGTAACGCCCACCATGAGCTCGGTGACTTGGGAGGCAACGCTGCGCGGAATCACACGCCGACGCAGCGTGGGCGCAGCTTCGCGAATCAATTCCCCCGTCGCAGCATTTACGCGCTTGAGGAGAGTGGGCTCCATCAGCTCACCACCGTTCGCGATGGCTGCTGTAGCAATCGCCAGCTGCAGCGTGCTTACGGTAATGCCTTGGCCGAATGAAGCTGCGGCAGTCTCGATATCGACCCAACTGCGCCCGCGCGGTCGAAGCGTCCCTGTAGCTTCACCGGTAACCGATAGTCCTGTAGTCTGGCCAAAGCCAAACTTGCGCAAGTACTCATAGAGACGCTCTGAACCAAGGCTTAGCCCAATCTTGGCAGCGCAGATGTTCGACGAGAGCGCAAGTATCTTGGGGACGGTCAACCACTCTGACGGGTGGGTGTCGCGGATCGTGACTTTGTCAATCCTCATCGCGCCTTTTTCGCAATAGAGCTGCTGAGTCGGCGTGATGACTCCCGTAGCCAGGCCCGCGGAGATGGTGAAGATCTTCATCGACGAACCTGGCTCGAACGTATCCGTTACAGGTCGCGCGCGACGGGCTTCAATGTCACTGGTTTCGTAATCATTGGGGTTGTACGTTGGAAAGCTCGCCAACGCGAGAATTTCTCCAGTTTTTGGGTCCAGCGCAACCAGCGAACCGTCTCTGGCCTCGAAGGTCTGAATTGCCATCGCCAATTCGCGCTCAGCGGTGAACTGAATCGCCTGATCGATGGTGAGCGCAACGTCATGTCCCGCAAGTGCCGCATCATCTTCCACGGCATCAGCAAACAGCAAACGGCCCGAGCGATCCCGCAGCCCCGCCAATTGTTCAGGCCGCCCTTGAAGCTCCGACTCGAGGGCGAGCTCCAAGCCGTCCTTGCCTTTGCCGTCCGGTGCCACGAAGCCTAGCAACGATCCCGCCAGTTCTCGCCGCGGGTAGTAGCGGTGGCTCTCGCCTTGCACGTTGAGCCCGAGCAACCTTCGGTTGGGGTCACCGTTACCGCAGGCGATCAAACGAATTGCCTCGACCTCTTCCGCGCTTGCCCTACGTTTGAGCCATGCAAAGCGTCGCTTCTGAATAATCTTTCGCTCAACAGTGACCGGGTCGAGACTGAGTGCAGCAGCAATGCGATTGGCAGCATCGCGTACAACGAAGGAAAGCCGACCTGCAGGGACGTCGCGCAACATCTCCTGTGCGTCCATGCTCACACTCGGTACCTCAATGCTGACCGCCAATGCGGTCCCATTACGGTCGTAGAGCGAGCCCCGCTTGGGTTGAACACTGAGGCGCCGCTGACGCTGACGTTCCGCCAGTTCACGCCACTCGCCTCCGTGACCCACCATGAGCTCCCAACCAGAGGACAGGATGATCCCAAGCCCCAATGCCAGCAGTCCGCAGAGGATCCCCATGCGCAGTCGAATCCAACGGCCACGGGGGCCCTTCAATTCGTTGCTGGGCACGGGTTCCATTAGTCAGCGTCTCCCGTCTTGTTCGGCGAACTCGTGCTTGTAACCTCGCCCTCTGTGCCCGAATTAGGCACTGGCCCCATGGTGATGATGCGATCGGCCGTCGGAGGGGCCATTTTAAACAGCGCCTGAGCTATCAAGTCAACGCGAGCAGGTGTGCCATTGCTAGCGAGTTCAAGTTCGAGAACTCGCTTGACCTCTCGCAGACGCGCAA
>CAZCNI010000293.1:0-3554 GCA_964499765.1 uncultured Polyangiaceae bacterium | reverse complement strand
CGCTGGCAATATCGACCGGGCCATCAAACTCTGTGAGGCCTCCGATTACCCCATACTGCAATTGGTGCGAGCCGGTCTGACTCACGCAAACAAGTCTGCTGACGAGATTGATGCCTCTCTGAGCGAGAAGCTCTCTGAGCTGAAACCTTTGGTCGAGAAGCGGGTTGGCGCGCTTTGGTCATTGGCAAACATTGCAACCCTCATTGGACTGCTTGGCACGGTGTCTGGTCTTATCGCCACCTTCGCAGCAATTGCTGCACCTGGACTGTCCCAATCTGACAAGCAAGCCATGTTGTCAAACGGTATCGCCGAAGCCATGTACAATACTGCGCTCGGGCTCGGCATTGCCGTGTTCTGCATGATTACGCATATCATTTTGCAGACCCGCTCAAAGGCGATTCAACACGACTTGGAATCTGTCATGGAGCGCACGTTTAACTTGTTGACGCTCCAGAAGATCTCTGGTCAGCATTAGGCTGTCGTCGCTGTATTGCCCTGAGGCTGATCAATGGAAGAGAGCTATTCGCTCAGTGCTGCCCAGCGGGCAAAAATTCGGCGGTTGTCTGCTCAGCAAGAATTGTCGCCAGACGAAGAAGGGGGCGAGCTCAACATCATCCCCTTCCTCGACATCATCACGAATATCCTTATTTTCGTGCTGGCTACCATTGCTGTCACTTTCACTGCAACCATCGACACAACTCCTCCCTCGAGCGGTGGCAAGGGCGTACGCAAAGACATTCAGAGCACCGCCCTCAATCTGACCATACTCATCGTCAATGACGGCTTTTCGATCAAGGCCGCGGGAGGCAACGTCGCTCCCGGGTGCACGGGGCCAGGGGTCGGGATTGCGATACCAAAGAAGAGTGGCCAATTTGACTACGAGGCGCTCAACGCCTGTGCTTCAAAGCTTAAGTCTGCTTCACCTGACTTTGCAGATGAGAACCAATTCTACGTCACAGCCAACCCAGGCACCGACTATCAGACAATAATTAGCGTCATTGATGCGTTGCGCGTGGATATGCGAGACAAGAGCAAGACATTGTTTACCGATGTCGCGTTCAAGGTGCCTCTATGACTTCCCCAGCCCAAGGTTCCTCCAAATCGGCGCCCATGCCGAGATTCAAGACTGAACTTCGCAAGGCCATTCGGCGCAATGCGGCTGAGCCGGAAGTCAACTTCTTGAATATTACCGCCATGCTCGATATGATGACGATTATCCTCGTCTTTCTGCTCAAGAGCTTGGGAGAATCTAGCGCTTCGGTCCCGCAGAACGATGATCTGCGACTGCCGAAGTCGATCGTTCAAGCTCAGCCAAGCGAAGAGGGCGTAGTCGTAACGGTATCCAAGTCGCAGCTGCTGGTCGGCGACAAGAAGGTACTCGAGTTACCCGGGCGCGAGTCACTGGCGCAAACAGGCGTCGGCGCACAGGAGAAGCGAAGCGGCCCCAACGACGTTTATATTGTCAAGCTTGGCAATGCCCTTCAGTCTGCACGCAAGCTCGATCGCAAGGTGCGGGAAGCCAAGGGGTTAGACGCGTCGACCTCCGAGGCCATCATTGTCGCGGACGGCTCGACGCCTTACCGATTGTTGATCGAGGTCCTTTTCACCTTAGGTTCGTCTGAGTTTGGGAAGTACCATTTGATGGTCATGCAGGGTAAGGAGATCCCCCACTGAGTTCGCAGCGCCGCATGGCCAGTAGGCGTCACCCGGGTGTTCGCACTCGCGCTCTTAGTCAGAGGCTCCCAACAGGCCGCTGGTCGCCTATCGGATAGTGATTTACTGGCTGGCGAAGACGGGTCAACTGTTGGGTATTATTGACGATATTTGCTCTTGTTTGAGCTCCCCTTGCTCGAATCTCTCGAACCGCTAGCTTGCGACTCTTACGGACGGTGCTAGGCGAACGGCGTCTTTGGGCTTCTGCCATCGAGATGGTGCCAACGCCGGGGAAACGAGCGGTCAATGCAGGCCGGCGCTCCGCGGAAACGGTCCTCGATAGCAAAGTCGCAGTCGCTTTCTCGGGCGTCATTGTCGATTGCCCGAAGACAAGGCGTTCAGATCTCATCAACGGCGAATAAGTGACAGCGCTTGGTCTCACATCACTGATCTATCTCGCGTGCTTGATCCTTTCCGGACTCATTTTCTGGTCGTGCCGGATTGGTAATTTGGCTGGCTTCGCCAATGCAAAGCGAACAGTGCTCGCAATGCACCGTGCAGCCGAAGCCGGGTTGTTGAAGAGCGCTCGGTCTTCCTCAATCCCTCTGATTGCAGTCGCTGGTTTATGGTGCATGGCGCGGGTCTTTTCCACCAGGTCACCGTCAACATCACGCCCCATCGTCACTGCAGCCTACGCTGTTTTGGCCGCGATCATCGGAGCCCTCTCAGCAACGTTATTGGCGCACGTTGCGGTGCACTGGGCAAGAATCAGCGCTCTGCGCGTGATTGCAGCCGCACTTACCAGCGCTGACCGTCTGCTCGTGACCGTGTTTCGCTCATCCGCGGCCCTGGCCCTGCTGGTCGAGAGCGTTGGTTTTGCGTTTGCTCTTGGAATCGCCGCGCTCTGCTGGGCCACCAAATCCGAGTCGGTCGCTTCCGGTATACCTGACGCTCACGTACTGCTTAGCGCGACACAAGTGCTGTCTGACTTTACCATGGGAGCAATTCTTGTGACTCTCACGATGCAATCGTCAGGCACTACGTACCGCATGTGTAGTCGCACGGGCTCCACCGTTGCCTCCCACGACGCTAACCTGGGCGACCACGACCCAAGGAACCCATCAGCAATTGCAGACGCCGCAGGCCTCCAGTTGGGACAATTGGTTCCAACCACGCTTGACGCATTCTGCTCGTCATTGTGCGGCAATGTTCTGTTGCTGTTTCTGCTCTGGAGCTTGAGAACGGATAACGCTTCGGCCCTGCCCGCTTCGTATCTCTTCTTGCCCTTGGTGCTCCGCGGCTTTGGCGCCCTTGCTACCGTATTCGCCATGGCATCGGTTCGAACCATGGAATCGCTCAACCCAGCGTCAGCGCTCCTGCGTTCACAGGCGGTTTTTGTCGTTATCGTCCTTGGTGCAATCGGTGGCGGCTGCACTTGGCTCGTTCCAGAACAGCTAACGCGTTTGGCGCTGTGCGGCGTAGCTGGTTTCTTACTACCGTTGGCAGTAAGTCATTGGCAGAATTTCGTGGTGAATCGAGCGGTTCAGCGCACCAAATCGCCGCGCCCAACGTCCGATGGAATTTGGGCAGAGGGGTTAGTTGTCGGCTTGCTTGGACTAGCCGTCCCACTCTTGCTTCTGCTCGCGGTGTTGTTCGGCGTCCTGAAGAGCGGTGCCTCAGCCGGGCTCGGACATGGTCGGTGGCTTGCGTTGATGGTCTGCTACTTTGGGATGGGCATTGCCATGCCGTTCTGCATCACTATCGACGCTGCGCGTCCGTTGGTTGCGCTCTCGCGACGCGCAGTGCACTTGATTGACAGTCTACGGGTCGACGACGGACAACGAAGACTTGCTCGTTTGGAAGAAGCTGCCTATTCCCCTACAGCCCACGCGATCTCGACT
>CAZCNI010000292.1:0-3561 GCA_964499765.1 uncultured Polyangiaceae bacterium | reverse complement strand
CCTCTAAGTCCAATCCGGCTCCGGAGTGAGTTCGCTCATCGTTCACTCATCGTTCACTCATCCCTACCCCCTATGGGAACTCCTGGGCCTTCGTGTACGCCGCGACCCAAGTGATGTCTGGGAGACCTTTCTTGGTAGGGGGGTTAGATACCGTTCTGGGGCAATAGGCTCGCAATGACAATGACACTGGTCCTTGCGAGCCTGACTCCGACGTTTCTCCGTGTCGCTTGACCATCATGTCACGGTGCGTGGCGAAGAATGCCATTGCCTCCGACAATCCAGCGCGCGCCGGAAGGTGCCACCCAAATGCTGCTGCTGTCGATATGGACTCCGCTCGGTTGTTCCACGAACGATTGGCCGTCGTAGTGAAATATGCGTCCATCGCCCGTCGCCCACACGTCGTTGCCCGAGGTGCCCCATGCGGCTGTCAGCGTGGTGCTGCCCAGTTCTTCTTGACTGACTGACCCGTTCTGTACATGCGTAGCAAGTGCGCCTGTTGTCCCCGTACCAACCACCCATAGATCAGTGGTGGACGCTCCCCAAATGGAGTTCGATTGTTCACTAGTGAACATTGCCAAGGTCTGCCAATTCAGGCTGGTCCACTGAGAGAGAGAACCTGAATCGTCGGCCGCAAACAGCGCCCCAGCGACACCAAAAAGTGCACGGGACGTAGCCAAGGAGCTCAGCGCCGAGACTGCAGACCAGGTGTAGCCGTCCCAGTGGTAGGCAAGCCCCTGCGTGCCGGTGACCCACGCCGAGCTGCGCGACTCGGCCCAGATTGCTCGAAAGCACAGGTCCCATTGTGGCCAGGGACGCAACGAATAGTCGGCCCATTCGCGACCATTCCAATGAATGATGGTCCCGTTACACCCTGCCGCCCAAACGTCGTCAGAGGCTGTCCCATGCGCTGTCAGCAATCCCCATTCTGTGGGGGTGGACGTGACGGCTAACGCTAGTCCATCGAAGTGCGCCATAGAATTGCCTGCAATCCAGATATCATCGTCGGAGACGCCCCACACATGGGTCCAGATGGATCCTATCGCGCCCCTCAGGTTGACCCAATCCGACCCTTCACGGCGAAATATTCGACCAAAGTAGCCAACGACAACCAAACCATAGGGGTCGCCCCCTGCCGCAGAGGTCATGTTCGTCGGCACGTCAAACGTCGTCCAGCGCGAGCCGTCCCAATGCATGCCGCCCTCGGTTCCAATCGTCCAAACGTCCGTCGAACTCGTTCCCCAGACATCAATCTGTTCACCAACTAGGGTAGGCGTCAATTGGCAATCAAGAAGGTCACACTGCAGCACGTCGTTAGCGGCCATCCACACAGCGCCGGACTCGTCGACCCAGATACCGCGGGCAGGTTTTGCCTTGTTATAGACTGCCTGCCAAGTGGCACCGTTGTAGTGCCACACTTCGGTTCCACCGACCCACACATCATCGGTATCGCGAGCCCATATGGAATAGAGCGACCCCTTCGTCTCAAGCGTCTCGCGGGTCCAAGTTTGCCCGCTCCAATGCAAGACAACGTCATTGCCAACGGCCCATATGTTTTCAGTGCTGGAGCCGTGGATATCATTCAGGAATAGCCCTGCCTCGGCATAGTGTTGCGTCCAAGTCTTGCCATCGAACGAAAGCACTACACCACCGGTACCAACAACCCAAAGGATGCCATCCGGGTCAAACCATGAACCACGCAAACTCTCGGTCGTGGGTGTTGGGCAACGCAGCCAGTGTTCACCATCCCCTCGCAAGACCAATCCGTCATCGCCGAATGCCCAGAGCTCACCGTCGTGCACCGCAGCATCGAACAGAGAATTGCCTTGTGGAAGAGGGTTGAGCCAACACCATCCACCAGAAGTGCACATGGTATCGACACAAGGTCCACTAGTGCCGACGCCAGCCGATGCGGCGCCGCCCGTCGTCGAGCCCCCCCCTTGAGCGTTCTGTCCACCAACACCGAACGTGGTGGAAGCAACGGAACCGCCCACACCGGAGAACATTGTCGTGTCAAGTCCCGAGCGGCCCCCGCAAGCCAATACGAGCAAGGTAAGAACGAGCGACTTAAGAGACACCCGCGCATTCTAGCGCCTGGCAGATTCCAATCAATCGGAAGTCAAAGCGAGTTGCGTTTGTTGCGCAGGCGGCACGCATGGAACGACAAGCATGTTCGCCAATGGGTCGACTCCCCTGCTGTTGAGCGCACTCGGCCTTCTAAGAAGGAAGACCCACAGCCGAGCTGCATAGTATCGTTCGAGCCCAGGATTATTAGAATCCGGGATCCGGCTCTGAGCGATTGCCGGAACCTGACTCAGTCCCAGCGCGAACTTTGGTTCTCGTGGGTCGCATTGTTGGCAACCGGCGCGGAACCACCCCCGGTTTGGCTATGGGAGACTTTGTCGTGACAACTGAAGCTGCGACGTCAGCCGAATTCGCAACGGCCTGCGCCTGAGAGGGCGCCGGTACGGCATTTTCTTTTGGTGCTTGCAAATTCCCTTGGGCCATTGTTGCCGGAGTGAGCGGCGGTGGTGATAGCAACTGAATGGCCGCCGCTGACGGGCGATGTCCGGAATCAACCGCAGGTGCTTCTGCCGTCCGCAAGCGACCTCTAAGCAAGCCAAACGCCAACCCGGCCGTTGCCACAAATGCGATCGCAGCTATCGCAAATTTCTTCGATCGATAGGCAGGATGGAATGTCGCAATCTGGTCCTGAGTGGTGATCGGTCGCTTGGTGGGCGCGGAGTGCGGCTCCGCCATTGGAAAAGATCCACTCGACATCACTTCCCAATTCGGCGGGCGCACACTCGGTAGTTCAAATTCGGCGTTGGTTGATCCGAGCACCTTCAGTAACCGACAGCATCGCTCCGCATGGATGCGCGACCGGCGCGGCCCGTAAGGATAAAGGGCCATGGCCAATTGGGCTACATTCTGAAACCGGTCGGCTGGGTTCTTCTCCAAGCAGCGTTTGACAATGGCATCGATCTCGGGAGGTACGTCTGACCGATTGCGACTCGGGGGACCCGGGTTCGTTTCCAGAATCGCCGCACTCAGTTGAGTCAGTGTTGGTGCATCGAATGCCGCCCCGCCCGTCAGAAGTTCATAGAGCACACACCCCATCGACCAGATATCCGTGCGATGGTCCGTGTCTTTGGATGCGCGGATCTGCTCGGGCGACATGTACACTGGCGACCCTACCGGCAACATGGTCTTGACCAAGGGCACATTGGACTTGAACGCAGATCCGGTGAGCGCAAGCTTCGAGATACCAAAGTCGAGTATCTTGATCAGCTCGATGCCTTCTGAGCGATGCAGCAAGAACAGGTTCTCGGGTTTGATGTCGCGGTGGACAATTCCGCACGAGTGAGCATCTGCCAGCGCTTCACACGCTTGCAACATGTAATCAACGGCAAGTCGAACCGGCTGCGGTCCGTCTTGCGTGACGATATCGAACAGGTCACGACCGTCCAGGAACTCCATGACGATGAAGGGGGTTCCATCATCGAGAGTTCCAACGTCGTAGACGCGAGCAACGTGCTCACTTTTAATACGAGCGGCGGCCAG
>CAZCNI010000291.1:0-3563 GCA_964499765.1 uncultured Polyangiaceae bacterium | reverse complement strand
CTCGGCTGCTGGAGATTAGGACTGCCTCGTTTTCCTTGAGTAAAGGACTTTTGGCGGCAGCCGCTGACACGAGTCGATTGGAGTCTCTGACAAGCAAGAGTCGTTCAGCGGCCGAGCCCAACGTGGCTCGGCGGATCTTCTGTGTCACCGTCATTTGAGCAATTCGTTGATAGAGCGGTAGATACGTCGCTTTCACAACCTCTTCACCCTCATCAGTTGCTTCATGGGTGTCGTTGTCTATGTCCGGTGGTGGAAGCGACTCAACGAGGCGGTCGGTCTCGGTGAATAGGACGTCGTCATAGGTGGGTTCTGGTGTAGGTTCGGGAACAAGCTCGTTCTTGATCGCCGCCGCCGCCTCCTTAAATGCGGGAATATCGACTTCGATGCCGTTGCGCACGGCCAACTCGATTAGGCGGTCCGCCGTTGACATGCGCACCCGCTTGTTCATGTATAACTTTTCTATGACGCGCGGATTCTCGAGCATGCGTTGTTCATTGGTAGCAATCAACTCACCAATCCGCTCCGTGGCGCGCTCCGCCAAATACTCGAGACTCTCGCCAGTGAGTTGCGGTTGACGCAACACGCGTTCCACGGTTTCTGGATTGTCAAATGTATGTTCGACCAAAACGCGTAAGACGCCAGCGCTGAGCGTGCTGGCGAGAGCCCCCTCCAAAATCGGTTTGGGCAACGTGTCCAATGTAGCTTTGGCCGTCGATGCAACTTGCGACTCGTCCGAGCCGCTCAAGATGGCAAGCACAGTCAGGGAATCGGCTGGCTTTGCGCCTGGTACGATGCCTTTGGCCGCCATCATGCGGAGGGGCAAAGGGGTCTGTGGATCGATGGCCTTCTGGGCAGCAGGAGGAAGTTGGCTCGTGTCAATATCTGGGGCCATAAGCGTGTCGGGGGGGGTGAAAGCGCAGGCTGGTGTCAGGTTGTTAGAGGTGATACACCATACACCGGGTGGGACATACCAATCCCACGCCAGTCGTGATAGGCGTCAGAAAGCGGAGTAATATGGGAATCGTCGATTTCGTTACGGGCGGGGCCAAACGCATGATGATTGCACGACCAGACTCGGCGAAGAGTCAGGTGGTCTACAAACATCCTGATCAGACTTTCCCGTTCTGGAGTCAGTTGACTGTGGATTCGGATGAAGTCTGCTTGTTCTTCAAGGACGGCCAATTCAAGGGTCAACTTTCTGCAGGACGGCATACGCTGGATACGCAGAATATCCCGTTTCTCAACAACATCGTCGATCGATTTACCGGCGGCAACGTATACATCAGTGAATTGTTCTTTGTGACGACAAGCCCAATCTACAACGAGGGGTTTGGCGGCCCAGTGGGATCGATGCGGGACCCCGAGCTGGACCTCAGGGTCAACCCAAGAGTATTCGGATCTTATTCCTTCAGAGTGGCGGACCCCACGCGGTTCATCTTCGAATTCTGGCGTCAACGCGCAGGGGATTCCGAAGTTGCTATGCAGTGGATTCGTGATCAACTCGTAATGGGCGTGCGAACGACGCTGACACGCCTCATCAAGTCAGGCGACCTGACCATGATGGACCTGGGCACTGCTGGACCAGATGTCGCCCGTGCCGTCGTACAGAATTGTCCCGACTTGGCGGGCATTGGTCTACAAATACTAGAAATCGCGAAACTCAACATCAACCTTTCCGAAGAAGATCAGTCCCGAGTAGACGAGTTTCAGGATCAAATCGTTCAAGCCAAAGTTGAGGCACGCAAGGCCAAGATCGCGGTTGCGCGAGTGGAGGCAGAGGCACAAGCTCGTCAAATTGCGCTCGACCAGGATTTTGCCAATCGGATGAGGTACGCGAACCAAATGGATATGGGCCGCTACCAGCAATATGCCGCAGCTGAGGCGACCCTCGGAATGGGAGAAGGACTCGCCCACGCTGGGCCCGGCAGTGCTGGTGCTGCCGGTGCACAAATGGTGGCTGGAATGGGTCTTGCGGCAGGACTAGCCGCGGGGGCACGGCCTTTTACCCCGCCGTCGCCGCAGGGATATGTAGTTGGTTCGGCGAACCCTGCCGGCCAGGCGCCTGTCTTCTGCTCGGGTTGTGGTTCACCTGTGGCGGGCAAGTTCTGCTCCAATTGCGGGCAGCCGCTCGCGAGATAAACTCAACACTCACGCATCTTGCCGAGACGCAAGTCGAGAAAAATTGTGCCGTTGGGTCCCAATACCGTCATGTTTGGTAGTGAGTCGTCGCCGACAGCCGGTGACACTCCTCCCAACGATCCTCTGTGCCAGCTTGTCTGTCCTGCGTGCGGTCAAACGTCCACCTCGAGGAATAAATTCTGTCCCTTTGACGGGGAAACACTCGTTACGAACCAAGACAGTAGCGCTGCAGTGCCGGACCCGTTGCTCGGCATTACCGTGGACGAACGCTATGAAGTGCTCGCCGTGATTGGCGAAGGTGGCATGGGTCGGGTCTATCGCGTGCGACATCGCCGGTTGGGGCGATCTTTTGCACTCAAGGCCTTGCGAGCTGAGCTTGCACGCGACACGAACTTGGCAGAACGGTTCATACAAGAGGCACGCGCTGCCGCCGTAGTGACTCACCCCAATGTCGTTCAAATCAACGACTTTGGGACGCTCCATACGCGACAGCCCTACTTCGTCATGGAGCTTCTCGAAGGACGCACGCTAGCGCGAATCATACGTGAAGAGGGTGCCATTGAACCCCTGCGGTGCCTGACCATTGCCAGACAGATTGCTGAGGCCATTGCCGCAGCGCACGCGATGGGCGTGATCCATCGTGATCTGAAGCCTGATAACATCATTCTCGTTCGCCCGAGCGGTTCACACACGATCGTAAAGGTTCTAGACTTTGGTCTCGCCAAGGTGGCTGGCTCGAACCGACTCACGCGGCCTGGTGTGGTATTTGGTACTCCGCACTACATGAGTCCTGAACAAGCAAGTGGTGAGCAATTCGATCATCGCGTAGACATCTATGCTCTCGGGATCATCATGTTCGAGATGCTCACCGGTCGCGTTCCGTTCGAGGCCGACACGTATATGGGAGTTCTGTCGAAGCACCTTTATGCACAGCCTCCACAATTGAGGGACTTCAATCTGCCGCATGTTGGAAACCCGGGCCTAGAAGCCCTTATTTCTGGGTGTCTTGCAAAAAAGCTCGAAGAACGTTGGCCGAGCATGACGGAATTGGCCAGACGACTCAACGCTTTGGTGTTGGTACCAGATGCGAGCGATGCGGCATGGGCAGGTGAAGCGGCGTCATCGCTGCTCGGGGGCGCAGCCTCGTCCCGGCCAAATAGGGCTCGATCACTTCGCCGGACTCTGTTGGGGGCGCTCTTGGTGCTCTTTGCTTTCACTTGTTTCATGTGGATGCGGTCGAAGCTTGACGTCATACGTCAACCGGCAAAGGTGCCGGTTTTTGAGGAGCCATTGGCCAACGCAGGGTCGCTCGGCACGGCGCTGACCATCGACCTGCAGCCCAGCGCAATGCCTGTCGCCTCGATCCTAGCTGTTCATTCTGACGCTAAGGGAGCAGCCAGTGCCTCCCCAGCCACCGCTCTACG
>CAZCNI010000290.1:0-3570 GCA_964499765.1 uncultured Polyangiaceae bacterium | reverse complement strand
GCTCCACGTTGGCGTCAAGGCCCGGCGCTCTCACTCGCGTGGGCGTCTGCACCTCAATAAAGCGCTCGGCATCGAAGTGCGAACGCACTTGTCTCAGAGCCACGGAACGCTGGGCAAGATGTCGGCCCGTGCCTTGCCAGGCGAGTCGTGCAAACTCACCGTTGGCCGCGGTTATTCCGGTAGCTTGGTGCCAGATGAGCGTTGCCGCGCGCAGCAACTGGCCGTCCCACGTGCCGTCAAAAACAACCAAAAATCCCGGCGCCAGAAGCTCATCGCTGTTCGTTTCAACCGCGATGGTCCCCAGGCTGTCTCCCAGCGTGAACGTGCGTACCGAGCCTGAAACCAAGCGCCCGCCCACACGTATTTTCGATAGGATCGTTGCGACGCGAGTCACGTCGCTGGGCGATAAGATGGCGCGCTCAAACACTGCCGAACACACGCAATGCAAAGTGCGCAATCTGACGACCCATCCAAGGCCCGAGCGCAGCCAGAGCCAACGCGACTGCTAAAAACCGCGGCAAGTGCGCCCAGCTGACGTCCTGCATTTGAGTGGCGGTCTGGATCAGTGCCACTACCAAACCGACGAGTGCTGCAACCGCGATCACGGGAATTGACAGACCCAAGGCCAAAATGAGCGCCTCTCGCGCCGCTTCGGTCAGCAGCGGGAGGGAGGGTGTCATGCGCCCGCGTCCGGCTCGGTACCCGTGCTGGAATTGCCGCCTGTAGCGCTGCCACCGGTGCTAGTAGCGCTGCCACCGGTACTACTGCCGCCCGTTGCGCCTTCGACGATTCCGCTACCGCCACCGGTGCTACTGCCTCCGGCTGCCGTGTTAGTCACCCCGTACTCGTACTGGTTGCACGCTTCTACATTCGAGTGCGCAGGCCTTGGTGGGCAGCAAAGGTGGGGCAGACAGTTGCTGCCATCCTCGTCCGTGGTCGAGTCACAATCAACTCCACCTCTGGGCGGTGCGCACTCCAAACCATCGTCGCAATCGTTACTTCCGTTAGTGGAGCTGCAATGTTGACCTTCACCCTGCTTGGAGCAAGCAAAAGCAAAAACTAGAAGCGCCAACGTGAGCAGGGGGAACCTTTTAGTCATTATGGGACCTTGAAGAACGGAGGGAGGAGCGTTACGGAGCGCCTCGGCGCTTCTCTTTAGCCTCGACCGCCTCGGCAAACAAGCCTATGTAGGAAACAGCGCTCGTTACCGAGAAAAATAGCGAGATATAGACCAGTGCGCGGCCAACCGGGACCAGGTCCACTACCCCAAGGTCCATGAAGCCGAGAGTCATGTGATAGGGGTAGCCAATAATGAGGCAAAGAATCCCCACCATTTGCAACGCTGTCTTGCTCTTACCGCCTTCGCCCGCGGCAATGATGACCCCTTCACTGCTTGCAATGGAACGTAGGCCGGTAATCGAGAGCTCGCGACCAAGAAGCAACACCACGGCCCAGCCCGGGATGCGCCCCATGGGGACCATCCAAATAAGGGTTGCCATGACGAGCAGCTTGTCTGCGAGTGGATCAAGGAACTTGCCGAGAATACTCACGATGTTCATGCGCCGGGCTAACCAGCCATCAATGAGATCCGTAAGCGCCGCCAACGAGTAGACAATAGCTGCCCAAAGGCAGTCACGCGGCGAACCTTGACCAATTAGCCAGAGCACGAGCGGAATGATTGCGATTCGTGCGAACGTCAACAAATTTGGAATATTGAGCGCATCTTGCTTGAGTGAGCGGCGACGCGCTGCGCGTTCCCCCGTGTCCATTCGCGGCCGCTGGCGGCGCGCACGAACACGGCCTTGACTGCCGTTGGAACGTCTAAGTTTGCGCATCGTGATGTTGCGAGCGAATGCTTACATCGCAAATGTCGAGTGCGCCAAGCCCCGGCCCATCAATGGGCCGCTTGGCCGCTGAGCACTGTGTCGACGGCCTGCAGCAGACTGAACCGGTTCTCATGAAAAGCTCGGCCGACAACGGCACCCACGATGTTGCTCGCGCGCGCAGCTTCAGCCAATTGCAGCAAGTGATTCAAGTTTCCTACGCCGCCACTGGCAATGACCGGTAGGCCACCTTCGCGAGCTAGCCGCGCTGTTTCGGCGATGTTCGGACCAACCTCAGTGCCGTCGCGATCAATGTCTGTGTAGAGCACGGCCGCGAGCGGAAGATGCGCCCGGGTTTTGACGACGTCAACGGCGAGTTGTTCTGATTGTTCATGCCAACCGTGGGTTGCGACGCGGCCGCTTCGGCCGTCAACAGCCAGAATGATTTGCCCGGGATACTCGGTTGCGGCCACTTCGAGCAAGGCTGGGTCATTCAACGCCGCAGTGCCTAGCACCACGCGGGCGACACCCAGCTCGAGATAGAAGCGAATCGACTCCAATGTACGGACCCCGCCGCCCACTTGGACTCCTGGACCAAACTCGTCGATGATCCGCTTCACGTGCTCAGCCTGGGTGGCGACTCCGCTCCGGGCGCCCTCCAGGTCAACCACGTGTAAGCGTTCAACCATGCCACGCCAGCCACGCGCAACATCTGCTGCGCTGTGCTGGTACACGGTGACGGCATCGTAGTTGCCCTGGAGAAGTCGCACAACCTTGCCGTCCAACAGATCGATCGACGGGACTACCTGCATCATTGCCTAAAAAACTCCGTCAGCAGCGCAAGTCCTGCTCGCTGACTCTTTTCGGGGTGGAATTGGGTCGCAAATACATTGTCACGGCCTACGGCAGCAGTGACCCGGTTGGTACCGTAATCGACCGTTGCCAACAGATCTTGGGGGTTTTCAGGCACTGCGTGGAAGGAATGCACGAAATAAAAATACTCATTGGTCGCGGCGGATGATGCGAGATAGGGCGGGCGCTCAACTTCGAACCGCAGAGCATTCCAACCCATGTGCGGGATCTTTATCCCCGGTCCGCCCTGCAGCCGTCGAACCTGTCCTCTAAAAATGCCCAGGCCGGCTACTCCCGGAGCTTCTTCACTCGACTCGAAGAGGAGTTGCAGTCCGACGCAGATACCGAACAAGGGTTTGCCGGTAGCAATGAATTCGAGAACGGCCGAACCAATACCGCTCTCTCGTAGGGCCCTGACGCAGTCGCCAAAAGCACCTTGTCCCGGCAGTATTAGCCTTGAAGCTTTGCGGATCACGTTCGGATCACTAGACCGAACAACGTTCGAGTCAGTGCCACCTGCAATTTCAGCAGCAGCCTCGGCCGCTTTCTCGACAGAGCGCAGATTTCCAGAACCAGTATCGACCACGACAGTGGGCATGCGAGGCACTCGCTATCACGATGGGACTGCTACCGCCACCAATACGCCATTGCGTGGAGGTCACCAGTTCAAGATCCATCACACTTCCAGAAAGTCCGCCCGTCAAGCTCATTTGCTGGCGAGGCTTGCCGGAGCACCGGAGTGGTCCTTCGACCATTCCTCGGCGTCACGGAATATCCTTGCGGATTTGAGCACCGGAGTGGTTCTCCAACCATTCCTCGGCGTCACGCACGGCAAACGTAGCCAGCGGACGAGATGGTCCTTCGATGACGCAGCGGAATGGTCGAAGGACCACCA
>CAZCNI010000289.1:0-3571 GCA_964499765.1 uncultured Polyangiaceae bacterium | reverse complement strand
CCAGCCAGAAGTGCGTGCAGTAGCACGCGGTGTACACCAATTGCCAGCGCTATCAGTATCGACAGATGTCGCAGAATCGACGTCAGAATGTTCTGATTACTGTGAGAGCTCACGTCGAATAACTGCGCAACACCAAGTCCCAGCATTGGTGCAATGGCCTCTGCTGCCACTTCGGACATCGCTACAATGAACCGTACAACTAGTCCCATTGCCGCGCCGAGCGCAAATTCCGTTACTATTGCCCAAGCCACTTCTAACAGTTCATTCGGGACGTTTGAAGTATCGTTGGCGCCATGTACGACGAACGTGAGCGTCAGCACGAGGGCGCCGCGTATTCGTATCGGTGCGTTTAGCCACGCCAGCGGTGCCGCCACGATGAGACCCGAGGTGCGCGCGCACTCGAGTACGAACACGCGACCTTCCGTCTGAAGCAGGGTCTCGAGAGGGTTCACCGCACGATGTCCGCGATGGAGGCGATTGTATGCGATGTGTACTCCATCAGCTGCCTGAGTGACCACGAACCCAAAACTAGCAGTGTTCCCATTATTGCTATCAACTTGCCCACGAAGCTAATACTGGCCTCGTTGATCTGGGTTGCTGCCTGAAGTACGCCAATCACCAGACCCACCAACAACGTCACGAGTAATGCTGGCCCGGCAACTTTCATTGCGACAATCAGCGCCTTGACTATGAGGTCATTTACGGCGTCAGGCGTCATGCAAAGCTCCTCAGTAATGAGCCGACGACCAGGTTCCAGCCGTCGACCAAGACGAAGAGCAACAACTTAATAGGAAGTGACAACATGGTTGGAGGTACCATCATCATACCCATACTCATGAGTAGTGATGCTGCTACTAGATCGACCAGCAGGAACGGTAATAGGATCATTACGCCCATTTGAAAAGCCGTGGTCAATTCGGAAATGGCAAAGGCCGGCATGGCTATACGCATGGCAACGTCATCGGGCCCATCCGGTACCGGGGTTGCCGTAGCCCCGTAGAACATTTGTAGGTCCTGTTCCCGTGTCTGCCGTAGCATGAATCGTTTCAGTGGTATGCTGGCGCGCTCAAGGGCTTGCAGCTCCACAATCTCGTGCCGCAAATACGGCTGCAATCCCGACTGATTCATCTGTTCGACGACCGGTTGCATAGTGAAGAAAGAAATGAATAACGCCAAGCCAATGATGACCTGATTGGGTGGCGATTGCCCGCTACCAAGCGCCTGGCGCACAAAGGAAAGTACAACAACCGTGCGGACGAATGAAGTGGTTGTCAGCACGATGGCAGGGAGTACGGCGAGTACTCCCAGGATCAACAGAATCTTGAGCTCAGGTGTGAGGGGCTGATTGAGCAGGTCTGCTGGGTTCATCAGGTCCTTCTGTTGAGTCGAGCTATTAGTCCGGCAGCTTGCCCTTCAACGTCCATGTAATCTGATCCGCCAAGAGCCTCTGCGTTTGAAGTCTGTAAGGTCAATCGGTCATGTGTGGACTCAGCAAGCACTAGGGCAGGGTCCTCCATCTGTTTCGGTTTCATTCCAACGGCGTCCCGAAGTACCTCCGAAAATTTGGAGGTGTGATGACGTGTGCTTGTCGTAGTTCGTGTTGTAACGGTGCCAGTCTTGGTTCGCCCGCTCGGGGCTCGGGACGGGGCGCCCGCGGGAGGCGTCGAAACATCCTTGGTATGCTCGGGTGCCTCTTCAATGGCTGAATCAAGCCAAGCAAGCCGTCTCACCGAGTGCTCCGTTACGCCAAGAAGAATTAGTCGTCCCCCAAACTCGGCAACGACAGCTCGGGCTTTCGGCCCGATCGGGGTGCCACTGAGTACTCTAATGTGTGGGTGCTTCACGGGCACTGTGTCAGTGACCCTGCGCGACCTGCGCCACAAAAAATAGCCTGCGCCACCGAGCACGGCCATCAAAGCCAATGACTTCGCCAAGGCTGCGCCGGAAGAAGAGCTTCCCGTCGCTGCGGATCGTTCTGGGGACTCGGGCCTGAGCCAGGACTTGTGCCCCGTCGGCTGCGCAGCGTAGCTGCTGGAAGCACACGTCAACAAGATGACTGCCCATGTCAGGCGAAAGACGTTTTTTTCAGCTTTCACTGCGCACCACCTGCGCGCACTCCCGGTTCGACAACGAGTACTTCGGTGAGTCGGACCCCGTATCGCTCGCCGACCACAACGGCTTCGCCGCGAGCGATGAGGCGATCATTGACGTAAATGTCTAGGGGTTCGCCGTTGGATTTGCTGAGTTCCAAGACGGAACCTGGGCCAAGGCGCAGTACCTCACCAATTCGGACTCGGCGTCTTCCCAGTTCAACCGTGACCTCTACGGGCACATCCATCACAAAGCCAAGGCTGTCAATGTTTCGACCGAGGCTTGCCGCATTCGTTTCGGAACTTGACGCCGTGGGGGTAAATGGTGCTCCACCGGGTTGCGCCGCAGGTGGAAGATTGGAAACCGATGTCATGCTCCTCCACGATTCAATCTCTGTGCCACCGTGTACCACTCTCCACCAGTGGGGCGGTCTGAAGGACTACGAGTGCAGACTTTTGCCCAGGAGCAACGAGCTTAGCGTTAAGTACGCTAATCGCTACTAGTCCTCAGCGCGGCCTTTGATTTCGATCGACAACTGACCACGGGAGATGACCGGGCGCCCAGAGAATTTCGTCATCCCTGCCACGCGCAAGAGAATGGGGTCATCAATGGCAGTCGAGAGTCGTAGAACCAGCCCGGTGTGCCACGTCAACAACTCACGGAGCCCGACCTTGATTCGACCGAGTTCGGCAACGACTTCCACGGGGACTTCCTTGATGGCTTCGTAAAGACGAGGATCACCCGTTAATGGCATCTCCGCTTCGTTGCGCTTGCTCACGGACTCGAGTGCGCTGACGGCGACCGCGACAGTGATTTTTGGTTCTTCCGCGATTTCTTCGAAGACGCAGTCGACTTTTAGTCCATCTGATTCCGGTGCATCCGAGACCTCGTCGGCCGTCCTTCCGTGAGACGACACGATGGACAGTTTTATGCCTACATCGTCACGAACAGCATTCGCCAGATCATCGGCTAGCGAGCGCGCTACCCGAGCAACTAAGGCACGCTGCGCCAGTGTGAGCTCAGTACCAAGCATTCCAGTCCCTGGTGATCTGGCTCCGAGCGAACCTTCGAGTATCAAGCGAAGGGCTGAGGTGTTGATGGTGAGGCTGGCCCATGCGGGAACGTCGTCAGATTCGAGAATGACCTCGAAGCTGGGTCCACCAGTACTTTGGGCATCCGCTTCCATTGGACTTACGATGTTGACACCTTGCGGTACAAGGCGAGTCCGCTGTCGAGCCATGAATGGCAACGTCCGACGAGCAGACCGTGCGAATCGGTTTGCAATCTGCGCCATTGTTTGCAGGGCGGCGCGTAGCTGTCTTTCTCTGCCAGTCAAGTCGACCGAACGTGCTGGTGCGGCGTCATTGCTTTTTGTCGCCGTGTCCTGTGCACGCGGCGCTACTGAACGAGAAGTGTCCGATAGATCCGTCATTGTGCTACGAAGTCAGTAATGACCACACGACTACATCGGCGTTCCCCC
>CAZCNI010000288.1:0-3622 GCA_964499765.1 uncultured Polyangiaceae bacterium | reverse complement strand
AATCCGCTCAATCATCGAGGAAGCAAGAACACTGGAGACTGAACTTACGTCCCAAGCAGAGCTCCGTATTCTCGACCACTGGAAAGGACCAGCCTACGGCGTTGCAACCGAAGAGCAACTTCGATTCATCGTCGATGTGGCTCGTTGCTCGGGTCTCATTCTCGACCCGGTCTACACCGGCAAAGCACTCTTTGGACTGTATAAGCTGCAGCCAAAGCCAAAACGCGTCCTATTCCTGCACACGGGGGGGCTGCCGGGTTTGCTGGCTCAGTGCAGCGAACTCGCTGCTGCCTGCTCGAGTCGCTAGGTAGTTCGCTCGACCGTAACCATCTCCGGTGCCAGGCGTGCGAGTACGGCAAAGGTTCGATCTTGCCAGTCGAGTCCCGCGCTGGTGATTACTTTGAGGTTTGGACGCTTGTGGGCATCTTTAAGCGCCGCGGTGAGTGACACGAACGCCTTGATGCAACTCGAACCTAAGTAATATACCGAAGAGACATCGATTTCTAGGTCACTAGGCGTCGTCGCCAGCACTTCCGCTCGAACTCCTTCGAAAAAATGTTGAAGATCCGATGCGGCCGTCATATCGAATGTTCCGTTCAATAGAACGGTCAATCGTTGGCTACTTACCGTAGCCTCAACTGTGTAGCCATCGGCCTTCACGCGCTCGAGTTTGCTCGCCATTAGAGGTCTCCAAATGCCATGTTGAGTACTCGCCGTCGGACTTGAACGACAATCGAAGTCCCTTGTATTTCGTGTGACACACGCAGGTCTGCTTCAGCGCGCAAGCGCCCCAAGCCCAAGCGAGATTCAGTCGGCGTGTTGAGTGACTCTTGCACCAGATGGTCGAAATGCTCAACCGGATCAGCCGCAGCCTCCATCGCGCCAAGTCTCTCGTCCGCGTCCGCGAGCCGCTCGGGGGTGGCCTCGTTCTGCGTCATGAGCACCAACTCCGCTCCCTGCACCGTGTTGTTCACCGAGATCTCCAGCGACGCGCGGTCGCCGGTGCAGTACTTAACCACGTTCTCGGTGAGCTCAAAGGCCGCCATCCTAAACGCGAAGATCACGTCAGCGTCCTCAATGACGTTACGACAGAAGTCAGTGACCACGGCAACGAGGCTACCAAGACAACCGCAACTCGGGGCAAATTCGACGCGAATGAATCGCAAGCGGCGTGGGAGCGAGAACGACATCAATCCACCTTTGCTATTTGACGATGCGAAATCTACCGCTTCGGTACGGGCACCTAGGCCCAGCGATTAATGGCGCGGCCGGTTAGTTGGGCCGTACCTCAACCACTCGAACGGGTCGAAGAGTTCGACGAAACGTCTTATAGCTCTCCACGATCTGCGCGCGCTTGTCCAATTGGTCGAGAATGTCGTGCTTTTCATCGGGATCTGAGGAAAGGTCATACAACCCGAGCGGTCGCCCGTTCGATAGGACGAGTTTCAGACCGTTCTCAATATAGGCTTGGCGCTCCGCATTGTTTGGACCTGCCGACATGTCCACGAACACGGGACGAGCCTCGACTGCAATCGCTTCGGGCGAGAACATTTCCGGTGCAAGGCTCTGCCCGCTGAGAAAGTCGGAGTCTTGACCGTTGGGCGTAGGCACTCCCATCAGGTCAAGGATGGTTGGCACTAGATCGATGAGGCTGCGGCGTACCGATATGCTGCGATGAGCAATCCCAGGTACATAGAAGATGAGAGGAACGCGAATGAGCGGTTCCCAGAGTTCAAATCCATGTCGGTACATGCCGTGCTCTCCGAAAGCCTCACCATGATCGCTGGTCACGACAATGGCTGTGCGCTCCGCAAAGGCACTTTGAGCAATGGCGTCAAGGATGCGACCAATCTGTGCATCAACGAAGGCTACTTCACCCAGGTATTTGCTCTTCGCATCACTTCCGAAATCAAAGCCTGCGTGCTTGACGTATTCGGCATGCGGGTCCGTGAAGTGGCACCAAAGGTAGAACTGTTTGGCGGTGTTCTCCGGATTGCTCAACTGAGCAATTACGCGATCTGCCTGCTTATCCGCATTGGTGGTGCGATCTCCCTCCACATAACCCTGGCCAGGCGACGCGACAGAATCAATGACATCAAAGCCCTTTTCAAACCCGTAGGGCGCGGAATAGAAGTACCAATAACCCTGGACGCTGATGGTTCGAATGCCAACGTCTTGCAAGCGTTGCTGAAGAAATCGCTCGTGCTTGAATGCATTGAAGTGGGAAAAATCGCGATTGGTCTCGCTGGAGTTTTTGCCGATGATGAAAGGCCCCACGCTCTTGCCCGTGTAGGACGCGGGGGAGTAAGCGTTTGCGTAATCGACTCCTCCTCGCTCCAACTCGCGCAGGCGCGGGACAATGGGACGAGAGTCGTTGAGAACATCAGCTCGAACGGTGTCGATGCTGAGAAACACGACGTTGAGGCTTTTCGGAACGAGCGCCCGCCATTCGCCCAACTTTGGGGTTTGGGTGACCGGCGCAGTCACGAGAACCTTGGCGTCCGAACCCGAACAATCCTCATCAACACCATTTCCAGGCACGTCGTCAGCCCCCGGATTGACCAGCGGATTGCGGTCATTGCAGTCACCTCCCCCAAAAGCTGACGAAAAACCATCCTTGTCGCGATCAGTCAAACGTCGCAAAGGCGAGAGCATCAATTTGCCAAGCGGCGAGCTTCGCTCAATCGAGAGCGCAACTGCCCGCTTATCCATGCCCCATCGCGCCGCGTAGAACAACAAGGCAACGGGAATGGCCGCACAAACCACCGCCAGACGTTGCCACTTGCCAACGAGTCCAAACATCCATGAACTCGCGTATCCCGCTAGTAGCAGCAAGAGCAACAACGTTGGGGCCCTCAGGTCCAATTCCTGCCGCCGAAACACGCCAAATATCGCAAACACACTGCCTGAACCACTGGTACTGCCCAATGCAACGAACAATAGCAATGCGCCGACGCCCGCAGCAAAGCCCACCAACGCGAACTTTACCGGATTGGGTGGATTGCGACGCAGCCGAACCCCCAGTGTGCGGCCAATTGCAACCACGACGCCCACTCCCACAAGTGCCACCCCGGAACTGGCCGCCGCCATGAGGGCACCGATCGCATTCGCCGGTCCGGGTAGCGATAGGCAGAGCACGGCAACGCGGGCCAATGCCAAAGCTCCCGTCACGCACACGACAGGTGCAGCGATCAACATTGCCGCCAAGCGTGCTCGTCTGCGAGTCTCCACCGGTTGTAGCCAATGGATCAGACGAAACCACGAGGGAACGTCCGGGCAATGAAGCAATTCTGCTATTGCTTCGCCAAATAACCCAAAAGAGAGGCACAGCGGGGCAATGAGACCAGCATCAGAGCACCACGTTCGAAAGAACGACGAAGCCTCCGCTGTTGCTCGCGCAACCTGAACCGCGTCGAATACTGCGGCCACAATCGAGAGGAGCAGCCCGACAACAGCGGCGCTACCAAGTCGGGTCAATATTATTCTACAGAGTTGCCAACCACCCGGAGTGTCCACTTGAGTAATTGCAGAGTGAGAACCCAAAAAACCCCACTCGGAAACGAGACTTACGGAATCTCTAGCCAACTCAGTTACTTCACCAGCTTCAACCTGCGCGCCCTTA
>CAZCNI010000287.1:0-3625 GCA_964499765.1 uncultured Polyangiaceae bacterium | reverse complement strand
CGGTGGCCTCGATGGGCTCTCGCGCAGCGCCAGATGGACCTGCGGTGGCCTCGATGGGCTCTCGCGCAGCGCCAGATGGACCTGCGGTGGCCTCGATGGGCTCTCGCGCAGCGCCAGATGGACCTGCGGTGGCCTCGATAGGCTCTCGCGTGGCGCGATATGGACCTGATGCGGCCTCCACAGGCTCTCGCGCAGCAAGAGATTGACGTGCAGTGGCCTCAATAGGTTCTCGCGCAGCGCGAGCGGCACCTGCGGTGCCTTTCGTAGGGTCTCGCGCTGCCGTAGAGGGCATGCCTCGCTCCAGCGTGAGCAGGGGCCCGACCCGTTACGGTCCTCGCAGCTCCGGCAACACATACTCAATGGTGTGACCGCTCAAACGTGCCGCCCGCGTTTGGCGCCAACGTCGATGAATGACACCCACGATTTGCAACATGTGCCACGCTCGCAGACCGCTTTTTTCATCGCCGTACACGGGCCGCACGGGTACTTCATGCACCGTGAGTCCCAGTGCCGCCAACAACATTAGCAGATCATTCGGATAGCCAAATCGTGGCCAGAGTTGCTCCAGTGGGAGCAGCCGCGCGGCGGCGCTAGACAACGCGGTGTACCCACATTGCGTGTCGTCCACTTGCAGACCACTGGCCAAGCGAGTGACCCACGACAACAGTGCACTGCCGACACGGCGAAACCAAGGCATGCGTGACGCTTGCGCGTGAATGAATCGATTGCCTTTGACGTAATCCGCTGTACCCGCTGTGATCGGCGCTATCAGTCGCGGCAGATCTACTGGATCCATTTGGTCATCGCCAGCCATGACGACCATGACGTCCGCCTTACGCTCGATTGCCTTGCGGTAGCCAGTCGCAATCGCAGCGCCAACGCCACGGTTGACTTCATGGTGCATGAAGACGATTCGTTCGTCGGCAACCGACAGTATGGCTTGAGCGGTGGCGTCGCTACTTGCGTCGTCTACGGCAATTATCAAGTCGACCCAGCTGGGAATTCGGCGCAACGTGCGACCAACGAGGCGATCCTCGTTGAAGCAAGGCACAATGACCGCCACGCTGACCTGCACGAGGGCCGCGTCGTAGCTGATCATTGCGACTCTGGCAATGCCAAGGGTTCTCGACCGCGCGGCTCAGCGTGGTAGGGTCGGTTTGTGCGCTGGTTTTGGTGGCTTGGCCTCATCGTCGTGGTCCCGATCTTGGGTCTCTGGGCATACGCGCATCTAACGTTCCCGGCGGACACCACGCCCCAGGGTGCGTATCTGCGGATTGTGATTGCCGTCAACAAGGGCGCCCCGGCCGACTTCTTCGCCTACACGGAAACGGACGCGCAGCACGCGTGCTATTCGATCCGTGACTACCGCAAGCAGATCGTAGCCGCTGTGCGAACGAGTTATCCGGAGCCAGAACGGACGGAATTGCTTGGCAAGTATCAAGCATACGCGGATGCGGCCGACGGAGCCAACGTGTTTGCGCTGTATGCTTCGCAGATGGGCTGGCTGCAGCGACTGCGCCGTGACTTGAGCGGCATCGAGCACGTGGAAGTCAAGGGCGACCGCGCTAGTGTACAGACCGCGCGCGGCACTCGGTATCCGTTTCGACGCCGGGACAATGGTATCTGGGGCACGACGCTGTTCACCGCAGCATTGGTGACCGAAGCCGAACGCGCAGCGCGCGATGCGACCATCGTAGAACAAGCCGCGCGTGACTACGAGCGAGTCAAAGTCGTCAAGACGCAGAAACCCGCCCCCTAAACTACTTTCTTAGCGGTTCAGCCAAGGCTTCAAAACTTCGCAATTCAGGTTGCCCGAATTCCACGGGCAACCCACGTTCGAGCCACCCTGGCGACTTACGACCAAACGCATCGCGACAGCCGTTGTACCCTTCTCTCACATCGACAAGGTCCGAATACCCCGCTTGCGCCAACAGGTTCGCGGCTCTGCGCGACGTAGCCCCGAGCCCACATCCAATCACGAGCTTTGCTTCAGGGCCAAAGTGACGGTTGATGGTCTCGACGAAGAACTCATTGGGCTCGGGTCCAAAGTCCGTCATTTGCGTGAGCGGAACATTGTAGGCGCAAGCGGGGTGCCACTGCTCGAACTCGCGTTCGTTGCGCACGTCAATGTACTGGTAGCCTTCTTCAACCAGCCGTTGTGCCTCTTCGCAGCTTACGGTTCTGACTGCGCTGATGTTCGTCGTCATAAGGAAAGGGGTCCTGGTCTGCTGGTCCAGCCGGACGCGGGAGCCCCCGGACACTGACTGCAAAATGTGGTCTATATCCACGCTTTTGTCCACCAGCAGGCGCTGAAAACGGGCCGAAACCGGCCTCGCACGACGCACAGTCGCGATCAGACTCGACTCCGATCTTTTCGTCGGGCAAAGTAGCGCTTGCTGTTTGACTCGATGGATACTCAGTCAGTTCGAATCGTACCGCTAGGTGGCCTGGGCGAGATTGGCATGAATTGTCTGGCCATCGAGCAGTCAGACGGCATCTTGCTAGTCGACTGCGGCACTTCCTTTCCCAGTGACGATTGGGGGATTGATGTCCTGCGGCCTGATTTCTCGTACCTCACCGAGCAGGCGCACCGGGTAGTGGGCGTGGTGCTCACCCACGGGCACGAGGATCACATTGGAGCAATTCCCTACTTGCTCTCGGAACTCGACGTGCCCGTGTGGGGCCCGCGGCACGCTCTGGAGTTGGTCAAGCGACGATTGGTTGAACACGAGTTCGAACTCGATGCGGTCGATTTAAGGCAGACCGAGCCAGGCCAAACCTTTGCCATTGGCCCATTTCAGGTCGAACCGATCAGCGTTGCGCACTCGATAATCGACGCTCACGCGCTGGCAATTCACACGCGCGCTGGACTTATCGTGCACACCGGCGATTTCGACTTCGACCTGGATCCGCCCGATGGCTCGCCCACCAACGAGCAACGCCTCGCGGAGCTGGGCGAAGCGGGCGTGTCACTGCTGCTCAGCGACAGCACCAACGTGGACTCACCCGCCCGCGCCTGCACCGAGCGAGAAGTGGGCGAGACGCTCGAACAGATGATTGCCGAGTCGCCCAATCGCGTCGTGGTCGCGATGTTTGCGAGCAACGTGCAGCGCCTGGCGGCATTGGGCCGCATCGCCCAAAAATGCTCTCGAAAGATTGCACTGCTCGGTCGCAGTTTGACCACGCACGCACAAGTGGCACACAACATTGGTCGACTCAACTGGCCAAGCAATCTGCTCGTTTCACCCGAGCAGATGCGGAGCATGCCGCGGGAGCAGCTGCTTGTACTGGCCGGCGGCACGCAAGCCGAGCGAGTCTCGGCCATGCAGCGACTGGCGCAAGGAAACCATCGTTGGCTCGAGATCGAGCGGGGCGACACGGTCATCCTTTCAAGCCGCATCATTCCCGGTTGTGAGCGCGCCGTGCACGGCATGATCTGCGACTTGCTACGTCGAGGAGCTCACGTGCACACGCGAATCACCGAGCCGCGGGTCCACGCCAGTGGCCATGCTAGTAGTGCCGAGCAGTCACACATGATCGAACTACTGCGACCCGAGAAGTTCATACCCGTGCACGGCACACTGCACCATCTGATGCGACACGCTCAGCTGGCGCGCAGCCTTGG
>CAZCNI010000286.1:0-3633 GCA_964499765.1 uncultured Polyangiaceae bacterium | reverse complement strand
GTACGAGCTCAGCACCCTTCTTGGCATAGGAATACTCGATGGTGCGCTTGATTTCCTGAATCGCCTTCTGCGGATCGAGGATCTTGGCGAGGGCGAAGTAGCACGTCTGCATCACGGTATTCGTGCGGCGCCCAAGACCGGCTCTCTCGGCTACTTGGTAGGCATCGACGACGTAGACTTGAACGCGTTTGTCGACGATCTGCTGTGCCATCTCAACCGGCAGATTCTTCCAGGTATCTTCCGGCGAATACGGGCTGTTGATGAGCAGGGTTCCGCCTTCACGTATGAGCGGCAACATATCGATCTGATCGACGAACTCCCACTGGTGGCAGCCGATGAAATCCGCTTGCTCAATCAGGTACGGCGCATCGATCTCGCCTTCGCCAAAGCGTACGTGGGAAACGGTGATTGTGCCGGACTTCTTCGAGTCGTACACGAAGTAACCCTGCGCCTGCATCGTTGTCTGCGACCCGACGATCTTGATCGTGTTCTTGTTTGCACCGACAGTGCCATCGGAACCAAGGCCGTAGAACACCGCCTGATGAACACCCGACAGCACGTCCAGCTTGTCGTTCACAGGCAGGCTTAGATGCGTGACGTCATCGACGATGCCCACCGTGAAACGGCGCTTGGTGGTTGCGCTCGCCAGATTGTCGAACACGGCCTTGACCATCGAAGGTGTGAACTCTTTGCTGGAAAGGCCATAGATACCCCCGGTAACGAGCGGCATTTTGCCGGACCAGTTCTCCGTGAGTGTCGTAATGACATCCAAGAACAAAGGTTCACCGGTAGCACCGGGTTCCTTGGTGCGATCAAGAACCGCGATCCGCTTGACTGACTTTGGAAGCGCTTCAATGAACTTTTTTGCAGCAAACGGACGATAGAGCCGTACCGCGACAACACCGATCTTTTCGCCACGGGCCACCAGAGATTTGACCGTTTCACGCACGGTAAGCACGCCCGAACCCATGACCACGATTACGCTCTCTGCGTCAGTCGCGCCGTAATAGTCGAACAGGTTGTACTTGCGGCCTGTTCTTTCGCCGAACTTGCGCATTTCCTCTTCGACGATGCCGGGGCAAGCGCTATAGAAAGAATTGGCCGCTTCACGAGCCTGGAAGAACACATCTGGGTTCTGCGCAGTACCGCGGAGCATCGGACGATCTGGGGTGAGCCCCCGATCGCGATGCGCCTTGATGAGGTCATCATTGATGAAATGGTGTAGATCATCATCGCTCAGTTTTTGAATGCGTGTAACTTCGTGTGAAGTGCGGAAACCATCGAAGAAATGGAGCATGGGCACGCGAGAACGAAGGGTTGCCGCATGCGCAACCATAGCAAAGTCATGTGCCTCTTGGACGCTCGCCGATGCAAGCATCGCGAAACCCGTCATGCGGCAGCCCATGACGTCTGAGTGGTCACCAAAGATGCTGAGGGCGTGAGTGGCAAGGGTTCGAGCCGCAACGTGCAGAACGAAAGGGGTGAGCTCGCCCGCAATCTTGTACATGTTGGGGATCATCAGCAGTAGACCCTGAGATGCCGTGAATGTCGTGCTGAGCGACCCTCCCTGCAGTGCACCGTGCACGGCGCCCGCTGCTCCAGCTTCCGATTGCATTTCAACGACACTCGGGATTGATCCCCAAATGTTCTGATATTTTCGCGCCGCCCATTCATCCGACCACTCACCCATGGGCGAAGCCGGGGTAATTGGATAGATGGCGATGACTTCACTCACGCGAAAGGCAACAGAAGCCGCCGCTTCATTGCCGTCCACGACCATCGACGTCTTGTCACTCATTGCAGTATATCCTCCAGCGGGCTTACGTGGTTAACTACGGAGTATCGAGCTAACGCGCGTTCGACAGGCTCGGGTGTTGCATTTCCTTGGGCGCATTACAAATGAGAATGGTCCTCGACATCGAAGTGGAGCACGCAAGTGCTGCACTTCTGTTCGGGATTCCGGCAAGCAACGCGTTCGCGGGCAGCCCGAGCAATTAATAGGTTTCGACGCCTCGTGCCGGGTTGGGCTCTTGCGCCATTCCAAATGCAAAGTTTGCGCGCAACACTTGCACGGGTCCTGGCACGTTGAGTTCGGAGTCGGCCCGAGGTGCCCGGACACTACCACGGGTCGGTTTTTGTCCTGACGTCTTTCGAGCTGGACTCCGCGACCTGCGCCCATAGGAACTTGAATGGCACGGCAGGCCGACGAGCCCGACGTGTGCGCCCCTGGGTCCCGAGCAATCACAGCTGGCCGGTTTGGCACTAGGGTGTGACGCAGTAGTTGTTTTTTTGCACTCCAATGCGGACAAGGTGCGCCCGGCCACACAGAGAGTCTCGCGGTCGCTCTCACGGAACCAACCGTAAACAGAACAGTATTTCCGATGAGTACACGGCGCAACGGTCGCCGAGTCTCAAGAGCGGAAACTGAACTTCATTGGCATTCGCAACATCAACAGAATGGATGGCGCGCTCATGGTAGGCGCCATCCAGCTACACGCTCTTACAGCATGCGCGAGGCTTGTTGCGTCAATAATAGTGCCATCGAATGCCACCGTGGTTTCGGGGTTTCCACATGATCATATGAAGTTTTCCTTAAGCCAATGTCGCATTCGACCGTCATGGGAAGGGAATAGTAAGCCATGAATGTTCGGTCGTATTAATCGTCACAGTGCGCGGTCGCTTGCGGGGAATTACGTGTATACTCGCCGAACGCTGTTTGATACGGCCCGCGTCGAAAGGTCTGGAGAGTGACATGCCAATTTCGGGGGTACTGCTCGTCATCGTCGAGGCTGGGGCAAAGTTGCCGGTTTGGTTGGCATCTTGTCAGGACAAGGTAAGTGATACGGTTGTGCTAGTTGCTGCTCGCGATGAGTCTCCGACGCGCTTTGCTAAACGGGCAACACAACGCATCCAAGCACTTCGAGACTCCGATCAACGCATTCAAGCTGCTGTTATCGTTCCTGCCGATCAGCTAGCTGCCGATGAAGTACTTTCGAGTCGGCTCAATATTTCTCAAGCCGTCTTGTCGCAGCAGGCGCACTACAACCGCGGGCGACTTCTTCTTCTGTCCGGTCGAGCACTGCAGCCAGAGGCGCAACTAGACTTGCTCAATCTTGCTGGAACGCTGTCGGAGCGTTTGCAGGGCACTAAGCTCACCGTGGCCCTGCACTTCGGCGCAGCCTCCGATGCCGAGCCACCGCGTGAGCTGCTGGAGACCGCACCGATATCTCATCGTAGCTCGTCGCGACGACCTTCGAGCCGCAACAGCGTGACACCGAAATCAGCGCCTCCACAAGACGTTGAGCTGGTATCGGCGGTGATTCAGACGGGCGATTCGAGCATTGAGTCAACCGGCTAACGGCGATTCACTCAAGCCGCGGGGACACTGTTCTAACTTGCGCGCCGGCGCCTACCGGGTCCCTTTCGAGTGACGGTTTGCAACGCGGTGTGTGGACTCATACTCAGACAAGCCATGTCATTCTCACCCTCACGAAGGCGTTGAGCGCCCACGAGCGCAATCATGGCGGCATTGTCAGTGCACGCGCGCAAGGGTGGAATCACTAGTTGAATATCATGCTTCTCACAGGCCGTCTTGAGCGCAGTCCGCAACCCATGATTGGCAGCAACGCCGCC
>CAZCNI010000285.1:0-3635 GCA_964499765.1 uncultured Polyangiaceae bacterium | reverse complement strand
GGAGCAGGCCGTTGCTGCGGGCCAATCGGTCACCGAGCTAGACGAGGGATTGTCGCACTTGATGAACCAGCCCGTGCCGTCGAAGGCGCCGGTTTCCTAACGCTCAGCAGGAGCGGCGCCCGTGTGAATCGGGATCCAGAGCAAACGAACCGTCGTCTCTGCGCCGCGCCGCGAATAACCAGCAAGACCGTATAACACGTTGAAGAAATGTCCGTCGGGAGTGCTTCCATAGCTGAAGGCTGGGAAGGCATGAATCTCCCACTCCTTACCCAAATGCGTCTTTTTCTCGTGGTAGTACATGTTGCCGACCACTTGAGTCACGCTGTTGAGGTCGCTGAATCGCCAGTAGAATGGGAACCCGACGGTGGTTCGGCCTTCCGTGCCGACAAAATCAAAAAATAGCGGCGCGATAATCGAATGAGACTGCTTGCCGTCACGACTGAAATAGAACACCGGGTAGATGTTCGTACTCCAACCCCGCAGGTCATGCGTGTGCTGGAACAGCGGAGTAATCCACGTCGTCTTGCTGATGCCAAAATGGTCGCTGGACGCCCAAAACGGAAAGAAAGCTTGAGTTGACTCGCGGGGACTCTGTTTCGAGTAGAGAAACGGAAACAGCAACTTCTGCGATACGCCAGCGTCAGTGTCGCGATAGTCCCAGTAGAGCGGCGTTATCATGTCGAGCTCGGTGCGGCCGCGATGCCGCGCGTAGAGCCAGGTCACGAAAGTGCTCTCACCCTTTTCGCCGTGGCCAAGCACGAATAATGGGTTAGCAAACAACCACGCATTCTTGTCGTATCCGTAATGGAAGAGCGGAAAAATGGTCGTGTGCCGCGCGCCCGGCTTCCAGAGCGACCAATAGAAGGGTGCAACATGCAACAGATCACGCTCTTGCGTGTGGGAGCGATAGTACGGGCCCCAGGTATTGACCCACGACAGGTCCCGGTCATTGTAGTCATAGTAGTGGAACAGCGGCGGTACGATTTCGTACGCCGTCTCGCTCGACTGACCATAGAAGTAAAGAGGAGCCACACCAAAGTCGATGGACTTGGCCGTGCGCGTGTCACAACGGTCACCACCCTTCCACGTGCAAAAGCCTGGTCCAGCTAGCGTGAAGCCGCCATTCTTGCTCCAGTCGTGATAGAAAAGCAGCGGTGGGATCAGTGTATAGCCGGCGTCAGCATGCTTGCCGGTGAAGTAGAGCGGAGCAAACCAATCATCGCGTCCGTCTGGGGTACGGCGATTGACGAAGGGACCAACCACTGTGGTTCGTTCGCCTTTGGTCCGATCACGGAGATTCCACACGAGCGGAAATAAGATATCGTCGGCAGCTTCGGCGCTGCGCCGACGATAGTAAAACATCCCGTAGATCGAGGCATCATCGACGACCTTGGGGTTGGTACGCGAGGGCTGCGTTCGATTGGCCCAAACCGGGGGCAGCGTAAGCTTCAGATGCTGTTGCCCCGAGTCTTCACTGTAGTAAACGCCATAGAAGCGTCGCTTGACCTCCAGTGTGCGACCGGTCCGTTGCTCGTCGAGCGGCAGGTCACTGCCAATGCGATTCCAGGTGGGCTTGGAGAGCGCTAATGGATTGGCGGGCAGAGAGGGCTCGCTGCCACTACCGAGCACCGTATCGCTGGCACCGGCCGCGGCGTGCAGTTCATTTTCGTCGTCCGTGACCTTTTTCTTGGGCGGCGCCTTGCCCTTTTTCTTACCGACTCCACCTGGAGGGGGCGCGCCTCCGCCCATCATTCCTCCTCCTCCACCCATCCCACCACCGGGCATCATTTGGGCGAAGACATCAGCGGACGCGCCGACACTCACTGCAACCAGCAGAACACCAAAAGAACGGGCGCATACAGAGGCGTTCAAGCGATATCCCCCGCAGCCGGGTCCGGCTTGGTTTCGAACAAGGTCTGCACGGCTGCCGACAGTTGATTGAACTCGACGGACACTTGGGTATGACGCGCAAGGTCTTTTAGAACCACGGTGCTGGCCGCAAGCTCGCTATCTCCCAAGACCACCGCGCAACGCGCGCCGAGGGCGTCAGCTCGCCGCAGCATGCTTTTGAGCGAGCCACCGCGACCGTCAACCTCGGCGACGTGCCCGCGGGAACGCAGATCGCGCGCTAGCCTCAGACACTGCCGGGTGGCAGCAGTGCCGATGGGAGCAAAAAAACACTTGGGAGGTGTGCCGATCTTCGCGGGCCCCGCTGCCAAAAGCAGGCGTTCGAGTCCCATGGCAAAGCCAATGGCGGGCACGGTGGGGCCTCCGAGTTGCTCGATCATATTGTCGTACCTACCGCCGCCTACGAGAGCGTTCTGCGCGCCAAGATCCCCAGCTACAGAAGCGATTTCGAACAACGTGCGGGTATAATAGTCGAGGCCGCGAACCAGGCGAGGTTCAACACGGTAAGGTGTGCCGAGCACGTCGAGTTCGGCTTGCAGTTCCTCGAAGTGCTCGCGATCTTGCTGCTCGAGTACCTCGAGAATTGAAGGGGCACCCGCTGCGACCGCCTGATCCCTTGGGTCTTTGGAATCCAAGATCCGCAAGGGATTGACCGTCAATCGCGTTTGAGCGTGCTCACTCAGCTCTGAGATGCGCGGTAGAAAATACTCGGTGAGCGCCGAATGATAGCGTTTGCGTGTTTCTGCCCCGCCCAAGCTGTTGATCTTCACATCGAGCGCTGGGATTCCAATCTCGTGAAAGAAATCATGTAGCATCGAGATGAGTTCCGCGTCCGCAGCTGGACCCTTGTCGCCGTAGACTTCCGCGCCCGCCTGATAGAACTGGCGATAGCGGCCCTTTTGAGGCCGTTCGGCACGAAACATCGGACCAATGTAGAACCAGCGCGACACGGGCTCGCGCGCATGCACAGTCTTCTCGATGTAAGCGCGAGCCGCGCCCGCCGTACCTTCAGGTCGCAACGTCAGTGATTCGTTGTGGCGCTCGAAGGTATACATCTCCTTGTCCACCACGTCGGTGGCTTCCCCGATCGAGCGAACGAACAGCGACGTTGACTCGACGACGGGAGTCCGGATCTCTGCGAACCCGTGGCGCCGAACGGTTTCGCGAAACACCGCCTCGACTCGCTGCCATTGCTCTACTTCATCAGGTAGGATGTCGTTCATCCCTTTGACAGCGCGAAATGGCATAGTTGCGATTTGGGGGCGTGGGTTTATGACCGACCGCGCTTATGCTCGCCGATTGGGCTGCGGTCAAGTTCGCAAAGTTGCAATTCGCCGATATTGGACGGCTATTCGCGAAGGCGCGCAGCGCTGAGCATTCGTGCTAAGCGTTCGAACATGCGCTCGGCTGGCATAGACTTAGGCAAGGTGCGCGTCGGGATCGCCGTCAGCGACGAGCTTGGCCTAATGGCCCATGCACGACCATTTCTGGACGGAAAGAATCCCGGCCAATTAGTCAACGTCTTGAGTGCGTTGGCCGCATCTGAGGGTATTGAAGTTTTTGTCGTGGGCCTGCCACTGGCTCTGGATGGGCACGAAGGGACCTCAGCCAAACGCGCTCGTTCGTTTGCACAGGTACTCAAGGCTCGAACCGGTTTGCGTGTGATCTTGATGGACGAGCGGCTCACCACCAAACAAGCAAGCCTGCAGCTGCGAGCATCGGGACGC
>CAZCNI010000284.1:0-3639 GCA_964499765.1 uncultured Polyangiaceae bacterium | reverse complement strand
ACTAGCTTCGATTTTTGCAGCGTTCGAGCTACCGCGATTCTTGGAGCAGCTACTTCGAGAAGTGCGTACGTGGTCACGCTATCGAGCGCAGTTGCGCAACTACCGGCCAGCGCTAGAGCAACAAAACTCGCATTTCCCCAGCTCCACCAATGGGTTCTGCCTGATTGAGCTCTAGGGGATAATGGCTGCACCATAGTGTGAACCTTTAGAGTTTCAAATCTTGGCGGCCGCCGCAAGGGTAAACTCTTTGGTTCGATCCCAGATAATCCAGCAACGGCGAAGATTTCCTGATCTACTGGTGTTAACACGCGACAAAATGGACTGAAAAACCTTACACGCTCCCACAATAGTACACGTCTGAGCAGCACTGTAGCAAGCAAGTGGGTGTCGCTCAAATTAGGAGCCAATGGGAAGTGAGTCCCGTAGCGGGGTTGCGGCGTTGATCGTTCAGGGCGCTCACGTTCCGCTGGAGCTCATTGAACGCGAGCTACATGCGACACAACGCCGATGTCCTAGTGCTATAACCGCGCCAACTATGTCTACCGCCCGAGCCCGACTACTTTCTCTTCTAACTCTTGCTCTGCTGGTACCGACAGTCAGTATTGCCCACGCTCAGGATTCGATAGGGGACGAAGAGTCGATTGATGCGTCAGCTCTTGATGCGTCGGCGCCTGACGCTTCAGTGACTCACGCGAGCACGGGCGGAACCTCGTCGCACTCCACGTCGGTCGTATCTAGCGGGTTCGGGGGCACCAACGGGGGGGGGAAAGTAGAGCTGCCGGGCCCTGATCTGAGCAGTTGTTCATGTCACGTGGTGGGTCGACGGCACCTGCGTGCACCCGGCCCGGGACTGTTTCTCCTGGGCACGGTGGTCGCACTGCTGGGCAGGCGCAAACGGTCCGGCGAGAACAAGCCCCAATAAAACGACCTGTGCGATTGGCCTAGAGTAAGCGGCAACGTATCCGGATTATCCGCTACCCTTGCATCACGCGAGGCCGAATCGTTCGCGATGCGCGGATACATATTCCACGTAATATGCGGATTCCCGGTAGGACTCTAGCTCACCACAATCCACCGCAGATTCGAGAGCTCGCTTGATGTCTCCGATCAGTTTTGAGGGCGGGAGCTTGAATTCCGTCATGAGATCCGAGCCAACTCCCTTGGGCAGGGGCGGAACGATGGCGTCTGATGCTGCGAGCTGCGAGATTCTGTCGGCAAGCTCGTTGATTAGCCCGACGCCGCGGCGACGTTTTTCTGGGCGTTTGGTCGTGATGTCAGCACGAGACAAACACAGCAAGTTGTCGAGCTGTGTCCCCATTTCGCGGGCGAATCGTCGCACGGCGCTGTCCGTCCAGGACCCGTCGTATTGACTGGCTCTCAGGTGGTGAAGCACCAGCGTACGAATCGTCTCTCGGAGCGTTTCGTCATTGCTAAAGAGTCGCTGACGCCGCTCGAACTTCTCGAACATGCGCGCACCCACTTCAGCATGCCCAAGAAAGTGCACCTCTCCTTCGGGAGAAATACTTCGCGTTTTTACCTTTCCAATATCGTGAAACAACGCTGCGTAGCGAACCTCTAGTCGCGGTTCAGCCTGCGCAACCACTTGCTTCGTATGCTTCCACACGTCCTTGTGCCGCCACTCACCATCACCAAACCCGACCAGTGCACCAATTTCAGGCAGGAGCTGGTCCAAGGCTCCTGACGCCAGTAGGCCATCGAGACCGATTTCAGGAAATGGCCCCATCACGACCCGATCGAGCCGAGAGCGTACATCTGAAGACCCCAGGAGTGAAAAATCGGACGCCGTGGCGATCGCGATCGGTCGATCGACGGCACCCGCTTCCGCAGCCAGCGCGGCGCGCTCGAGCGCGTCAATGGCGCGCTCCTTACTTCCACTGGAGTTCGCAATACCGGTTGTCATTTTGGGGGTACCTGCCCAGAACCTGCGATGAAATGAGCCAGGGCCGGCCCGTCTAGCATGCCCATGGCCGTCGCGCGCCTTCCCGGCGAAAGAATTGGGCGCAGCTAATTTCTGTTGAACCTTAGACGGCGTGTCGCGACCACGGTACGCTTCATTCCTATCGCTCATGCGGTCAAAATCGACCGGTTCTACCACTCACCACCCGATACCGTGGGCGCGGCGCGTCGCTCAGATGCTTTGCTTATTACTGGGCCTGGTCGGGGCCCTTCCCCTGTTCGCAGCCATGCTCCTCAAGAACGCACGAGTGCAGCGCTGGACCAATGCGACCACTGAGAGCCTCATCCGCGCCGAGTTAGGCCTGGAAGCCAAATACCGAGCCACGCTCTCGTTGTGGCCACTCGAGTTTCGAGTCGCTGACCTGAGCGTGGCCGCCAATGATGGAGGATCGCCGGCCTTGCGTGTTGAGGGTCTTCGCTTGAGGCCGCGCCTCTTCTCTCTCTTGTCGGGCCAGATCAACCTTGGCGAAGTCCAGGTCATCAAACCGCAGGTGCGCGTCGTGATCCGTGACGGCAAGTTGGCGAACGCGCCGTTGCGGCTTAGCCAACGGCCACCGTCCAAGAAGCGACGCCCTCAGACTGAGCCACCGTTCACTTCCTTGACGGTGTCGAACGCCAATCTCGATATTGACCTCGACGGCAAACGCCTGCAAGTGCAGGACATCAATGCTGATGTTTACGCCAAACGGGGCCCGACCTTCGACCTTACCATAAAAAACACACGAACAACCATCGACATGCGCCATCACGTCGATGCTACCAAGACAACACCCGAAATTCAGGCGCATGATGAGGACGTGATCTGTGGGTTCGAACTGCAGGCGCACGTTACCCCTAATGCCGCGCGCCTACGGCGCTTGATCGTCCAGGGGTTTGCCGATCTTGATCCACGGAGCAACACGCGCGCCGCTTGTGATCGCACAGTAGACGAAACAGACCCGCAGCAAGTAAGTCTGAGGCTTACGGAATTCATTGCCGATTGGTCGACGGGAACGCCAAAAATCAGTGGGAAATTGTCGGCGCGGTTGCCACTTGCCCCACTCAATCGCTTCGTTAAGTTCCTGCCGGTGCAGGGTTGGTTGGCCCTCAACACGACGGTGAGGTGGGACAAGTCGTTGCGGCTGCCCGACTTGGAGGGTCATTTGAGCGGTGCTGGTCTGCAGCTGGAGCGCTATCACCTTGCAGACTTGCTCGACGCAGACTTCTCGACGGTGCGAGACGTCATCAACATCAAAAACGGCAACGTGCTTTTCGCCGAAGGTCGAACGATAGCCCACGATGCACGAATCGCTCCCTTCGAGAAAGATGTGCCATTCGAAGCGCCTTTGGTCGAGACGCATGGAATGACATTTCCCGGGCTGATGCGGGCCCTGGGCGTCACACCCAAGACTATCGTGGCCTGGAACTTTGGAGACGGCCAGATCACCGATCTCAAGGGAAAGTTGGCGCTGCCGCACATCGAAGGCCACTTGCGTACCGACACAAATGGATTCGAAGTATTCGACAGTGCTTTCAACGACCCCGCAAGAAAGCACATGGTCGGTGTTCCCAAGGCCACAGTGCGTGCACGTATCGTTGTCGAACCGACTGCATTCGAGATACGCGACTCCACGGCGACATTTGGTCGCAGCCAGGTCAATGCGCAGCTAGTATCGATCGGTT
>CAZCNI010000283.1:0-3654 GCA_964499765.1 uncultured Polyangiaceae bacterium | reverse complement strand
GTATTATCGAGGTGATAACGAGGGTATTGAGAGGCTTGGGTGGAGGAGAAGCGGCACATGGCCGAAGTGCGCCAGGTGGCGGGTTTCAACTCTTCTCTGGAACACGGTCGCGTCCTCACGTCACTGAGAGCGCTCAAAGCTGGTCTCCACGCAGATTCGTTCGCTTGGTTGCGCAACAAAAGTAGAAACAGTGAATCCGTCCACCCAGGCAGGTCGCACGGCACTAAACGCAATCCTTAGTCACTATTGTTTTCAGTCTGTCGTTGTTGCTACGGCCGTCGCTAGTATCTCGGTGTAAGCCAGAGCGCCTTCTTGTTTACGAAATATTGGGCTCCGCCACTGCAGGGTCTCTGCCGACGGGCTGGATAGGGAGTACCAGTGGCATCTAAGGTGCCACGTGGTACTTATAGTGACCTCCTCATCACCACGTTGTGGGCGTACCGGGGAGTCATCTGCGCCGCACTGCGTGGGCTCTGTGGAACGGAGAGTCACCATGCGTCATGTCTTTGCCTCGGCGGTAACTTGCCCTGTAGTACTCGGTCTTGCTGCACTTTGGGGATGCGGCAATTCGAACGGGGGGACTCCTCCGGCGGCACTCGTTGCAGGGACGGGAGGGTCGGGAGCGGGTGGGCAAACGTCCAGCGGCTACGTGGTGATTACGCCCGACGCCGGCCCCAACCTGTGCGGCAATTCGAAAATCGATAAAGGCGAGGCTTGCGACGACGGAAATCTATCGAGTGGTGACGGCTGTTCCGCGAGTTGTGCCGCAGAAGCCGGGTGGACGTGTCCAACTCCGGGTGGCACTTGCTTACGTGCGAATGCCTGCGGAAACGGTACTGTGGATTCCAACGAGTCCTGCGACGACGGTAACGCGGTTCCCGGCGATTGCTGCGATGCCGTATGCCAATTGGAACCGAACTGCATTTGCACGACACCGTCACCCGCGCTGGTGCCACCGCACCAGGTCTGCCAATCAACGGTGGTTTGTGGCGATGGCATCGTGGCGGGCAACGAGGCTTGTGACGATGGCAATGCGGTGAGCGGTGACGGTTGCAATGAAACGTGCAGCAATATCGAGCCTCACTACACTTGTCCACCGAAGGGGGGGGCTTGCAGTCTTGCCGTGAATTCTTGCGGAAATGCGCAAATCGATCCCGGTGAAGACTGCGACGATGGCGATGCGACGTCGGGCAACGGCTGTTCCGCGAACTGCAAAGTCGAGAGTGGTTACGTTTGCCCAGTTGTCGGCCAGAAATGCAAGCTCAAGGCTTACTGCGGTGACGGTACCGTCAACTACGCGCTTGGTGAAACCTGCGACGACGGCAATGCCGACGCGGGAGACGGCTGTTCCGCGGACTGTAAGATTGAGTCTGGTTATACGTGCACGACGACTTCTCCCTCGGTGTGCACTGCCGAGATCTGCGGCAACAGACGTATCGGTGCCGCAGAACAGTGCGACGACGGCAACGCGACGTCCGGCGACGGCTGCAGTGAAACGTGCCAGCTCGAGCCGGGATTCACGTGTCCTAGCGTGGGAGCGCTATGCCGTGCCGTCTGCGGCGATGGCGAGGTCCACGGCAGTGAACAGTGCGACGACGGGAACACCAAGTCGGGCGACGGCTGCGGCGTCACTTGCCAGCTGGATTCAGGATACGTGTGTCCAACCGGACAATCGTGCCGCAAGACGGTATGTGGTGACAAAGTCAAAGAAGGCTCTGAACAATGCGATGACACCAATTTGTCCAATGGTGAAGTCGACTTTCCGTTTGACGGCTGTTACCACTGCATTGCCGAACCCGATTGCTCGGCTGGTGCCTGCATTTCCGCGTGTGGAGACGGGCAGCGCTTTGCCAACGAGCAATGCGACGACGGAAACACATTTGATGGGGATGGTTGTTCATCCACTTGCACGACCGAGACGGGCTACAGCTGTACGGACAGCAACATCCAGACCAATCCCCCAACGACGGTTCAATTGCCGCTCGTCGTGCGGGACTTCGTAGGCCTCGGTCATCAGCTCGGGACTCAGGATTACCACTTGGACTTCAACCAGCACTGGGGCCCCCCGAACGGCGGCTTGCTACGCCTGGTAAAGCCGCAGCTCGACGCTAACGGCAGGCCCGCGTGGCGTTGGACGCCCTTTAAGGCCACGGGTGCGAACTACACTGACGACCCACTTCCGGGTTGCAGCTGCAATGAGTCGGCGCCGTTCACGTGCACGAGCGAAACCTGGGGCACGGGCAGCGGCGGTGCCAGCAAGACTTTCCAGTTCTGCAGACCCTCTTGCTCTTGCGCCGATAGCACTGCCTGCACTTGTGACAATCCAGCTCACATGTACAACAACGAGTTGCTGATAACCAATTCGGGGCGAGCAAACCTATCGAACCCCGAGAACTTCGCCCAATGGTACACTAACGTTAGCGGCGTAAATATACCTGTTCCATACACGCTCTCGCTAGCGCTCAACACGACAACGGGCACGTACGACAATGGCAGTGGTGCTGACTTCGATCCGATTAGCAATGACGGATGGATCGCACTCGGACTCGAGGCTCCCGCCAATTGTACAATGAAGAACGCCTCGTACACGACGGAAACGCACTTCTGGTTCGAGTACACGGGCGGTGAGCGCTTCGACTTCTCGGGTGACGACGACACCTGGGTGTTCGTGAACCAGCAATTGGTCGTGGACCTTGGCGACTTGCATGGAATGGAGACCGGGTATTTCACCCTCGACGCCAGCAACGGTTCGGCGACTGCCAACAGCAATGGCGCGACAACGACGGTGTCACTTGGCTTGACGCTGCACAATGTTTACGAACTTGCTATGTTCCAAGCCGAACGCAATGAATGCGGGTCCGACTTCAAGGTTACCTTGCGAAACTTCGCAAAGCCGAGGTCGACTTGCACGGCCACTTGCGGGGACGGCATCGTGTCCGCGAACGAAGCCTGCGACTTGGGCAAGAGTGCCGCTGGAACATCGTTGAACACCGGAGCCTACGGCGGGTGCAACCCCAACTGTACGCTCGCACCCTATTGCGGCGACGGCAAGGTCGATACGGCAATGGGCGAGCAATGCGACGATGGCTCCAATGCGAACGTGTATGGCAGCCGCTCCAGCGGCTGCGCGCCAGGTTGTGTCATTGCCGCGTACTGTGGCGACGGCAGACTCGACGTGAATTACGGCGAGACGTGCGATTTGGGTTCCGCCAATAACAGTACGGCCTACGGTGTGAACCAATGCACTGACCGATGTCAGACAGCGCCGTTCTGCGGTGACGGGCTCCTCAATCCGCTTCACGAGCAATGCGATGACGGTCAGAACAACGGAGGACCAACCAGTAACTGTAATGCGAACTGCCAAGTCAAGTGTGGCAACGGAGAATTGGATCCGGGGGAGCAGTGCGATCGAGGGTCGGAAAACAACACCGGCTCATACGGCGGCTGCCGTTCAAACTGCACACGTGCGCCCTATTGTGGCGACGGTGTCAAGGACACGGCAGACGGCGAGCGATGCGACGACGGAAGGAACGACGGCAGCTACGGCACCTGCAATCCCGATTGCACACTCGCTGGCTATTGCGGTGACGGCAGCAAAAATGGCCAGGAAGCGTGTGATCTTGGTGATGACAACAGCGCCGCGGCTTACGGACT
>CAZCNI010000282.1:0-3683 GCA_964499765.1 uncultured Polyangiaceae bacterium | reverse complement strand
CGATGTGACCAATCGTTCCTACGTTCACGTGCGGTTTCGAGCGTACGTATTTCTCTTTGCCCATCGTAATCCTCTCCCTTCAACTAATTTCCGCGAATCTTGGCAACGACCTGTTCTTGCACAGATGACGGAACGGCTTCGTAATGTGAGAACTGCATGGTGTACGTCGCACGTCCTTGCGTTTTGCTGCGCAGGTCGGTCGCGTAACCAAACATTGTAGCGAGTGGCACTTCAGTCTCGATGACTTGAGCTGCCGCACGTTGACTCATACCCAGGATCTTTCCACGCCTGGAGTTGATGTCACCGATTACATCGCCCATGTACCCTTCGGGGGTCACGACTTCGACCGCCATGACCGGCTCGAGCAGGTGAAGCCCGGCTCGCTTGGCACCGTCTTGGAACGCCATCGAAGCCGCAATTTCAAATGCCGGGCCCGACGAGTCCACTTCGTGGTAACTGCCGTCGTAGAGTTCGACGTGAATGTCCGTCAACGGGTAGCCAGCGAGCACACCACGCTGCATGGCTTCGCGAGCACCCTTTTCAATCGAAGGAATGAACTCCTTCGGGATGATGCCGCCAACGATCTTGTTCTCGAAGACGTAGCCGGAACCACGCTCGCCGGGCGCGATGCGAATCTTGCAATGCCCGTACTGACCATGACCACCGGTCTGGCGTATGAAACGACCCTCGGAGTCCACGGCCTTGGAAATCGCCTCGCGATACGCCACCTCGGGCTTGCCGACGTTGGCCTCGACCTTGAACTCGCGCTTGAGTCGATCGACGATGATCTCCAGGTGCAGCTCACCCATGCCGGCGATGATCGTCTGCCCGGTGTCTTCGTTGGTGTACGTACGGAAACTCGGATCTTCGTAGGCGAGCTTCTGCAGTGAGATACCGAGCTTATCGAGATCTGCCTGAGTCTTCGGTTCGATCGCGATGTAGATCACCGGCTCGGGGAAAGTCATGCGCTCGAGCACGATCGGTCGCTTTTCGTCGCACAGCGTGTCGCCGGTGCGCGTGTCGCGCAGGCCCACGACCGCGTAGATATTCCCTGCGGTGCACTCTTTGAGTTCTTCACGCTTGTTGGCGTGCATGCGCAAGATGCGACCAATGCGCTCGCGTTTGCCACGCGCCGGATTGAGTACGGCCGTACCGCTCGTGAGAGTGCCGCTGTAAACCCTAAAGAACGTCAGGTTGCCGACGAACGGGTCATTCATGATCTTGAAGGCGAGCGCGGCAAAGGGGGCTTTGTCACTGGCTTCACGCGTGATCTTCTTTTCCGTGTGCGGCTCGATGCCTTCCACTGGCGGCACGTCGAGCGGTGACGGCAAGAAATTCACGACGGCATCGAGCAACAGCTGGATGCCCTTGTTTTTGAATGCCGAACCGCACAGCACCGGCACGAACTTGAAACCAATCGTGGCCTTGCGGACCGCGGTGTAGATTTCGTCAGCTGTCACCTGATCCGAGTGACCGGCGACGAACTTCTCGAGAATGCGGTCGTCGACATCAGAGCAGGCTTCAATCAACTTCTCGCGATGCTCGCGACAGACCGCCAGCAGCTCGTCGGGGATTGGCTGCCAACTGTACTTCGCGCCGAGCGACTCGGAATCGAAGATCGCAGCTTCCATGCGAATCAAGTCAACGACTCCGCGGTGGGCTTCTTCTTGCCCCACCGGCCACTGCAGGGCGATTGGGTTCGCTCCCAGTCGCTCCCGAATCGAGTCCAGGTTCATCTGGAAGTCAGCGCCGATCTTGTCCATCTTGTTGACGAACGCGAGCCGCGGGACTTCGTAACGATCCGCCTGGCGCCACACCGTTTCGCTCTGCGGCTCGACGCCGTTGCCACCATCGAACACCGCAACTGCGCCGTCGAGCACACGCAGGCAGCGCTCGACTTCAATGGTGAAGTCCACGTGCCCGGGGGTGTCGATGATGTTGATGCGTTGCTTCTGCTCGGCAAACGGACCGTACTCAGGGGTCCAGAAACAGTTAGTCGCAGCGCTCGTGATGGTGATGCCGCGCTCCTGCTCCTGTTCCATCCAGTCCATGGTGGCTGCGCCCTCATGAACTTCACCGAGCTTGTGGTTGATACCGGTGTAGAAGAGAATTCGCTCCGAAACCGTGGTCTTCCCCGCATCAATATGGGCCATGATGCCGATATTGCGGGTCCTTTCCATTTCGATTTCGCGAGCCATGTCTTCTTTGTAGCCGGTGTGGGTCTAGGTCTGAGATGCACGAAACCCCTTCCGGCCTGTCGTTTCCCCGCTTTTTGGGGAAACCTCTCTATTGCCGAAAGGGGTCGGGGGCGAGCGTCCTGTGCCTGAGTTTCAGGCAGCTAAGATTCGAACCCGATTTATGTGCTGCTATGCATTTTCGATAATGCCTTGATTCTTCTGTTCGGTCATTCCGAGTTGGGGCAAAGCACGCTTACCAACGATAGTGAGCGAACGCCTTGTTTGCGTCGGCCATCTTGTGGGTGTCGTCCTTCTTCTTGACTGCGGTGCCGCGATTCTGTGAAGCATCGACGAGTTCGGCAGCCAGCCGCTCGCGCATGGTCTTCTCACCGCGTGAGCGCGAATAGCCAACGAGCCAGCGCATTGCGAGAGCAACACGACGCTCCGGACGCACTTCAACCGGCACCTGGTAGTTCGCACCGCCCACGCGCCGGCTCTTGACCTCAAGCTTTGGCTTGACGTTGTCGAGCGCTTTGCGGAACACCTCAATCGGGTCTTCCTTGAAACGCGTCTGAATGATGTCCAGTGCTCCGTACAGAATGCCTTCTGCCACGGACTTCTTGCCGCTGAGCATCAAGCAATTGGTGAACTTCGCGACCAGCTTGTCCTTGTATTTCGGGTCCGGAGTAATCTTCCGCTTCGGACATTCACGTCTGCGAGACATCGATTCTCCTTACTTCTTCGGGCGTTTGACGCCGTACTTGGAGCGCTTGCGGTTGCGGTTAGCTTTGTTCGTACTGCTCGGACCCGACGCGCCAGAGGCGTCGAGAGTGCCGCGCACTACGTGGTAACGAACACCAGGTAGATCCTTGACGCGACCGCCGCGGATCAGCACCACGCTGTGCTCTTGAAGGTTGTGACCTTCGCCAGGAATATAGCTTGTGACTTCCATGCCGTTCGTGAGACGCACGCGGCACACCTTGCGGAGCGCCGAGTTAGGCTTTTTCGGCGTGGTCGTGTAAACGCGCGTGCAAACGCCGCGCTTTTGGGGGCATGCACGGAGCGCAGGCGAAGCCGTCTTGACTTTCACCTCAGCGCGTCCGTTGCGAATCATCTGCTGAATTGTCGGCATGGCAAAACGAGAGTAAGTCCCCCGGGATTCGAGGGAACCGGAGGGTAGCCGCGGGCCGCTTTCTGTCAAGCGTTACCTTCTGGTTATTTGACCCGTCTACCCCCGAAATCTGGTTCCATGTTCAGGGGTTACGCGGCATTACGAGCGGGCCGGGGGGCATTTGGGAGACCCGATTCCGGGGCGGGTTTCGGTGGCACCGGGAGACCGTGGGGGCCAGTCACTCGGATTCGGTTGGAGATCTTTGGGGTTGGGGCGGCGCGGAAAGCGGAGGTTGAAGCACTGCGACGTCATCTTCTGCTGGCTGCCTGCTGCTGGCTGCCTGCTGCGGACTGCCGCTGCGGACTGCCGCTGCGGACTGCCGCTGCGGACTGCCG
>CAZCNI010000281.1:0-3705 GCA_964499765.1 uncultured Polyangiaceae bacterium | reverse complement strand
TTCTGTTCGATGTCAAACACTATCCGCACCGGTCGCCCCGTTGCATTAGCCCGCGTAATAGCGACCTTCGATAGTGATACGACAAGACTTGCAGCACCTTTCAGCCTCGCACTGCTCACTCCCCCCGTTCCAACCACGATGGCACTAGTCAGGAGCGCAATCAACACTAGCACGACAAGCACTTCGATCAGGGTCATGCCGCGCGCACGCGCGCGCAACGCCGCCTGCCATACCTGTCGTCCACGCCGCCAACACATTAGTTTATGTGCTCACCCGTCGCGCTAGTTGACTTGGGAATTTGGATGTCATCCTTCGTTCCCTTCTTCTTGTCGGGACCGTTACTCAAAACGAAGACTTCGTCTTCCGTGCAATTCAGTGTAAATTCCTGGTTCCACGGGTCCTTGGTCGAGGTTCCTGGATCCAAGTGCTTTTCTTGCACCAATTGGCTCACGGTTGGGCAGCCCGTTTCATTGCTAGCCGCTTGCCAATTCTGAATTGCAGCACGAATGGTACGCGCCCAAGTTTCGGCACTGCGAATTTGAGCCTCCCGATAACGTGGCAGCGCAAACACGGCCGCACCACCAGCCACCATTCCGATAATAGCGACTACGATGAGGACCTCAACCAGCGTCACGCCTCGCGCAAGACGCCTCTTTGCGGTGCGCCAACGATGACTTGCGCGCGTTCGCTGCTTGTCAAGAATCGAAATAGTCATCTGCTTGTTCATGTTTCGTTCCTTATGTACTTACTCGACCCTATCTAGACCGCCCGGAATTCGATCGGGGCCATCACTAACGACTTCGTAGCCAATTTCGCTATGACGACTTGGGCACGTGAACCGCGGCAATTGACCCCACGCATCACGTGGTACTTGCTTGCGTTTCATGTAGGGTGCCACATCTTGAACAGTTGGCGGACACCCACCGTCGTGTTCCGCCATAAAGGACTCCACTGCTCGGCGCGTATCATGCAAACTAGCCCTTGTCTGTCGCACGCCGGCTTGACTCCGCTCACGCGCTGCAATCGCGACCACAGAACTGAGCAGCACAACAAGAGCCAAGACGGGCCGCAAGTGGCCGAAACGAATCCATCGCCGCACTCCCCCGTGGCTTTCCCAGGGGAAAAGGATCCGCGAATCGGATACATGTTTTCTTGCCACGGTTATTGCACCAGTTGGTTCATCTGCATGAGTGGCATGAGAATGGCCAGCACGATAAAGCCCACGCTCGCGCCAAGGAAAATGATGATGACGGGCTCAAGGAGGCCGGTAAGTGCCGTGACCCGAGTCTCGACATCCGCCTCATACGCGCGGGCAACGTTCTCGAGCATTTGCTCGAGTTGCCCCGTGCGCTCACCAATCGCGATCATGTGCGTGACCATCGGTGGAAATGCATGACTGCGCTTGAGCGGTTCAGCGATACTCTCGCCTTCGCGAATCGAGCTAATCGCGTCTGTAATGACTGACTGCAAGTAGGTGTTCTGCAAAACATGGCTGCCAATCTCCATTGCCCGCAACAGTTGCACGCCGCTTGACAGCAAGGTGGAAAGCGTGCGCGAGAATCGTGCCACTGCGTCAAGCAAGTTGAGCCGACCGAACACAATGACCTTGAGTAGAAAGCGGTCCCATTTCAGTCGGCCAGCAGCGGAGCTCCTCCAGCGCTGAAATAACGAAACAACCAACGTAACGACGATCGCGATCGCCCACCAATAGTTTGCCAACGTCGTCGAGATGAAGATCAGAAGCTGAGTGTACCAAGGCAGCGCCTGCCCAATATTTTCGAACACGGAGGTAACCTTTGGCACAACGGTCACCATCAATATCGACACGATGACAACCCCCAACACGCTCATCAGTGCGGGATACATGAGCGCTCCCATTACTTTGCCGCGCATGCGGGCCTGGCCCTCGGTAAAGTCCGCCAATCGTTCGAGTACCGTCTCAAGCATGCCCGACGACTCGCCGGCGGAGACCATGCTGCAGTATAGCGCCGGAAAGACCTTGGGGTGCTGCTCGAGACTCTTGGCAAAACCAATGCCTTGATTGACGCTCTCTCTCACCTGCCCAAGAACCTTGACCAACGATTCCTTTTCGACCTGGTCCATCAACGCCGCTAGCGAATCGATGAGGGGAACCCCTGCTCGCACCAGAGTAGCCAACTGTCGGGTCATGATCGCGACATCTGAAGACGACGGTTTCTTGAAGAAAGCGAGCAGATCGATCTCGCGTTGCCTCGATGATTCTCGTTTCTTCTCCTCCGTCGCTTCTGTCAGTAGAATTCCGTCACGCCTGAGAAGTGCGCGCAACGCCTTGGGGCTCTCGGCGTCGCGCACCCCCTTCATGGCCGAACCAGACCGAACGAGAATGCCGCGATATGCCCATACTGCCATGGCTATACGTCCAGAATGATGTCTTCTTGGGTTGCGGCCACAACTTCCTCAACCGTGGTCCTTCCCTCCAGAACCTTACGCGCGCCATCATCACGCAAAGAGTCCATCCCTTGACCCTGAGCCATTCGCTTGATGTTCTGCGCGTCCGCTTTTTGCAAAATTAGCGCTCCCACCACGTCATCCATCAGGAGCAGTTCGTAGATCCCGAGGCGACCGGAAAAGCCCTTGAACTCGCAGCGCTCACATCCCTTGGCTCGATAAAAGGTGGGCAAGTTTGGACCCTGCCATCCGATGGGCACATAATCCATTTCGTGCACAGCGTACCGCGGGTTGAGTTTTCTCTCTGCGCGTCGTCGTGTACGCTCTGGGTCAACTCCCAGTTGTTCCATCTCCCACGGTGAAGCAACGTAAGCTTCCTTGCAGGATTCACACAATCTGCGAACCAACCGCTGTGCCAAGATGCCGATCACCGTCGAGCGAACCAAGAACGGCTCCATTTCCATCTCGACGAGCCTGGTGATGGCGCCCGCTGCATCATTGGTGTGCAGCGTGCTAAGAACCAAGTGACCCGTCATGGAAGCGTGGATCGCGATTTCCGCTGTTTCGCGATCACGGATCTCGCCGACCATGATGACATCGGGATCTTGCCGAAGAAATGCGCGCAAAGCATTGGCAAAGGTTAAACCGATCTTCGCCTGCACTGGTACCTGATGGATACCGCCGATCTCGTACTCGACCGGATCTTCAGCCGTCAAAATGTTCGTATTGGGTCGATTGATTCTATTCAGACATGCGTAGAGCGTCGTGGTCTTTCCGCTTCCGGTCGGACCCGTTACCAGAACGATACCATCGGGGCGCTCAATCAGCCGGTGCATCAGGTGAAAGTCACGTTCGCTGAAGCCCAGCTCTGAGAGCTCGAGCAGGATATTGGTCTTGTGCAGCAGGCGCATCACGATGCGCTCAGCGTCGCGACTGGTTGGAATCGTAGACACGCGAATGTCGAGACTTCTTCCGGCGATGCGAAGTGAAATGCGCCCATCCTGCGGCAGACGCTTCTCGGCAATATTGAGACCCGCCATGATCTTCACACGCGCCACAACCGCGCTGATGAACTGCCGACTGGCACGTCGCGAAACGTAGAGCTCGCCGTCTATTCGATACCTGACTATGACCTCGCGCTCTTCGGGCTCGATGTGGATGTCGCTCGCCCGCTCCCTAAACGCTTGAAAAAATATTCTATTTAAACACAGAATTAAAAAAAACACTTTATGAAAAGAGTTGTAGTAACCGGTATGGGTGCACTAACCCCAATCGGCA
>CAZCNI010000280.1:0-3714 GCA_964499765.1 uncultured Polyangiaceae bacterium | reverse complement strand
GGGCGGAGGGGTAGGGCTGGTTGCGGCTTGTGACTTGGTGATTGCGAGCGAGTCAGCAAGCTTCGCACTACCGGAAGTACTGTTTGGTTTCGCTCCCGGTATGGTGCTCCCGTTCTTGTTGGAGCGAGTGCCTCGTCAGACGGCTCGACTGTGGGCACTGACCGCGATCAAGCGGACCGCCAACGAGGCATTCACCCACGGTCTCGTTGACCAGTTGGTTTCCGATTCTGCGCTCGAAGCTGAACTGCGCCGTTGGCTTAAACTGCTCAGGCGCGGCCACCGCCGGGGCATCAGCACCGTCAAGCAGCTGTGCGCTGTGATACCCGGCGCAGATCTGTCAGCGGGCGTGAGCTTGGGTCGGCAGTCGACGTTTGAGGCCCTGCGTGAACCAGAAATTGTTCGAGGAATCGAGCGGTTCATGACTGATGGCCTACTGCCTTGGGAGGCCGGATAATGTCTGCACATACACTTCTTTCCACCGATCGCGTCAGGCTGATTGATCGCGGCGATGATATTTGGGAACTCTCACTGGCCGACGAGCAAGGCAAGAATGCCTTCAGCGAGGCATTTGTTTCCGACCTGGAACTCGGCTTGAACACGGTGTGTACGAGCCGAACCGTGAAGGTTCTGGTCATTACCGGACTGCCAGATGTGTTCGCGTCGGGTGCGCCCAAGGGCCTGCTGGCGCGTTTGGCGCGAGGCGAGCTGGTGCCCACGGACATCATGCTTTCGAAGGCCATTCTCGATGTCCCGGTGCCCACGATTGCCGCCATGCAAGGTCACGCCACCGGCGGCGGCCTGGCCCTCGGTCTGTGCGCGGATATTCTACTGATGGCGCGCGAGAGCCGCTATGGCGCGAGCTTCATGAACATGGGTTTCACACCCGGCATGGGTATGACACGACTGCTTGAACACGTGTTTTCCCCAGCCATCGCTCATGAGCTGCTGTACACGGGCCAGTTTCGTCGAGGTCGCGAGTTAATTGGGTGCTCGGGCGTCAATTACATCCTGCCCGGGTCCGAAGTTTGCGCTAAAGCCTTCGACGTGGCGCTTCAAATTGCGGAAAAACCCCGTTGCTCGTTGGAGCTGTTGAAGCGGACGCTCTCGATTGGTCGTCGCCAGGCCTTCGAAGAATCAAGGACCATCGAAGCGATGATGCATAGCATTTCATTCATGCAGAATGAGGTTCGCGCGCGAATCGAGGATGAATATGTTGAATGACCTCAAAGGCAAAGCCGTCCTGATCACCGGGGGCACCAAGGGCATCGGTTTGGCTACCGGACTCGCCTTTGGCCGGGCGGGTGCACACGTAACGCTGACTCACAAATGGGGCAGTGCTGACGAAGACGAGATTCGTGCACAGTTCGCGCGAGTGGGTGCACCAGAGCCTACGATCGCGGAGGCGGATGCTGCGTCCAATGAAGACACCAAGGCGCTACTGACCGAACTCAAGAAGAAGCACCAAAGTGTCGAGGTCCTGATACCGAATGTCGCATTCGCGCAGGTCGTCAAGTCAATGGACGACTACCAGAAGCGGTACCTACTGCGCAGCATCGAGTATAGCGTTTGGCCCATGATCGACTACCTCAAGGAAATCAAGGCCGTGTTTGGCCAATATCCTCGTTACGTAATCGGGCTGTCTTCGCAGGGACCAGACAAGTACACGGCGAACTACGATTTCGTGGCGTCATCCAAAGCAGTCGAAGAGACTCTATGCAAGTACCTTGCATTTCGCCTGGCGAACGAAAACATTAACGTGAATATGGTGCGTGCGGCCTTTGTCCGAACGGAGTCACTCCGTTCAACCATGGGAGAAGACTGCATACCCTTCATCGAGAAATTCGACCCCTCACTGTTCGTTACCGTTGAGGAAGTTGCCAATACGATTTTCGCGCTTTGCAGCGGTCTCATGGATGCAGTCACGGGTCAGGTAATAGCCGTGGACCACGGAGCACCTTTCTACGACAACGTCATGCGCTTGTATGGTGAGCGCGAAACAATCCAACCCTTGAAGGAGAAGTTAGTATGACTCGCGACGATATCTGGAATGTAATTAAGAAGCACTTGGCCGACGCCGTAGACGACTTGGACGTGGCGTCGATCGACACTGCTAAGTCAATGAAAGATTACGGAGCCAACAGCCTCGACCTGGTCGAAGTTGTCTCGCGTTCGATGCGTGAACTGAAGGTCAAAGTGCCACGGGCCGAGCTCAACAAATTGACGGATATCAATGGCCTGATCGACTTGTTCCACAAGAGCGTCCAGGAGCGCGACGCCGGCCAAGGCGCGGCGCAGTAACACTTTTTTAGAACGGAGCGATCGATGATTCGTGACATGTGCGGTAAGTCTGTGTTGGTAACGGGCGGTACCAAGGGTATTGGACTTGCCATTGCCTTGGGGTTTGCCCAGCGGGGCGCTCACTGTACATTGACTTACCGGTGGGGCACTGCGGATGAGGACGAGGTGCGGGGCAAGTTCTCCAACTTGTCGGCACCCGAACCGCAGTTGATTCAGGCGGATGTTGGCGAAACGGACGACACCATCGCGTTGCTCAAAGAGATCCACGCCCGCCACGCGGCAATTGACGTATTCATTAGCAACGTGGCGGGGTCGGTTGTCGTCCCCGGTTTCGAAGAAATGAACGAGCGCGCTCTCGCAAAGAGTATCCACTACTCAGCGTGGCCGACCTTCGAGTACATGCAGCGCATGAAGGCCGAATTCGGCAAATATCCCCGGTATGTCGTGGCCACCTCTTCCCCGGGTGCGGACTCGTACAACCCCGGTTACGAATTCGTGGCGGCTTCCAAAGCAGTGCTCGAGACACTAGTGAAGTACACCAACTATCGTTTGCGCAACGAAGACGTTCGCATCAACGTAGTTCGAGCCGCTGCCGTGCCAACACAGTCCACTCGCGACATGTTTGGCGACGAGCTGTTCAAATTTCTGGAAAAACTAGCGCCGCCTGGTTTCAAGTGGCTTCGCGAGGAGGACGTTGCCGACGTGGTCCTGGCCTTGTGCAGCGGGCTGATGGACGGTGTCAAAGGTCAAATCATTACGGTCGATCGGGGTCAACTCTTCTCCGACAACTTGATGCGCCTCTACGCACAACGCGAAGAGCTAGGTCTCTGACCTCTTTCCTAATCTGGCAGAGCCAGAACCAAACAGGCTGTCAGGTATTAGCTGACGGATGCCTTTCGGGTCTTGTTGTGAATCGAACTCGCGACGTTTGATGCTGCCGTTTCCTGTCGGCTGACACCTGATTGCTGATAGCCACTGGAAACATTGAGAAATGCAAGCGGAGCGCTCATCGGCTCATCGAGGTGTATCCGCATCTCGGTCCAGGTTAATCGGGGGATGCTCGGCAGAAACCCGGGACACGTAGGTTCGTTGTAGGTCCAAGGTTCGTCTAAGGTTCCTCTAAGGTTGCTCTATCCCCGTTGGGAAATACCTAGGACTGCAATCTAAATGAGCGGATGGCTCAGGAGAAGCCAGGGGCACCCTCTAGGGATCCTGGGAACTCTCGAGCAGCTCCAACGTCGTAAAGCGGGATTGACCGATTAGAGTTCTGACTTTTTGCCAGTGACCTTCGCGATGGCGCGTTTGCTGAGGTCGCGAATCTCGTGCTTGAGGAACGGCAAGCCTGCGTTTCTCGTGCCGCGCACTTCGTGGTTAATAAACCAGTAGGCGCGCTCTTTCCATGTTGAACCGGTTTTG
>CAZCNI010000279.1:0-3739 GCA_964499765.1 uncultured Polyangiaceae bacterium | reverse complement strand
TTGCGCGCTGAGCGAGGGAAGTCTCGAAGTCGGGACGGTCTCCTCTTTGAGCCGTCAAGCGGCGCCGCCCCTTACTCCGACTTGCTACTGATCAAAAATTCAACCGTGTCTTTGCGCAGGCGGACGCGGTACCCGGGGATTGCATCCTTGAACCGCCAAAGAAGCTTCACGCCCGAGTCACCGTTTGCTGCGCTGACCAGTTCAACCCGCGCGTCCTGCTTTGCGTAGCCCTTCGGCGATTCCATGGCCTTGCGGTGCGGGATTATGACGCTAAAGCCCTTGCTGAACGTCTTGCCCTGGATCGCAGTGCCGGGGCCATCGAGCTTGACCCGATAGATCACCGGATCGCGCATCTTGCCTTTGCCCCAGGGAGCAACGTCTTCTGGCTTGGTTGCCGAAGAACCGTCGCTCTTGTCGGTGTCACTCGGCTCTTCGCTCGCGAATTCTGTGCCCGGCGCGACGGCTGCGGTGGCGGCTTTGGCTGCTGCCATCTCTTGCGCTGCCATTGGGTTCATTGCCGAAGTACCGGGAGGCGGGATCAAGGGCGCTGGCTCCAGCGTGGCCATTGCCGTCTGTCCAAACAGCGGCACGGGGGCCATCAGGGCGGAACCGCTAGGCGCCGCAGCGGGTGTTGCCAAGCCGGGCTGCGGCGCATTTGGACTGGCCAATTGTGCACTCGCGGCAGCGCGAGCCAGCGGATTGCTTGAATTGGAAGCCTCGCTGGGCGCGCCGCTGTGCGACGCGACTGCGATTACAGTCACAAGCAAGGCTGCGGCTCCGGCTCCGACCAAGACAGTCTTGCGGCGCGAAACGGCTGGAGTAGCAGACACAGCGTCCGGGCGCGCATTGGGCGTTGCTTGCGGTCGCAAACCACGACTGGTTCCGGCAGCAACTTGCGTCGGGGGCGGGGATGTTCTGCGCGGTAGCTTGGTTCGGTCGACCTTCTGGCGCCTGCCGCCTGACCAGCTCCCTACCCAGCGTTGCACCACTGGTGCACCCTGATCGCAGAGAGACTTGCTGATGCTCGCAGCGCGTGTGCCCGTGATCTTCACTAGTAAACCGAACTTGGACAAGGACTTTTGGAGCGAGCCGCGCATGGCTGCCACGTCTTCGGCAATCGAATCAACGCCTGCCTGAGTCGCCTCAGCCGAGGCTGGCTCCTGGCTTTTCGATTCGGTGCGGTTCGAGTGCCTCAGACCTGGATTGTCCTTGGTGTCGATAATGCTCGGCTCGGGTGTGTTCTCCACGTCTTGTGAGCGCAAAACCACGACCAGCTGCGGTATTCCCGAATCAGGATCAATCACCACATCGATCCCATCAATGTAGGCTTCACTTTGATCGCCCGCATCGACGTTTTCCAGCTGCAGGCGCTTGCCCAGCTTCAAGAATTCCAACGAAGAATTGACGCAGATCTGAGCTGAGTCGCCCTGCTGAACCCGAGCTCGCATGGGTGACGACAGACCCTCGATATGCAGCTTGACCCGAGTTCCAGCGGTGAGCGTACGCCCCGGACCTGGTTCGGGGCTCTCCGCACGCACCTCGTCGCTGCCGGTTGCGTCTCCGCGGCACATCTGACCCAAGACTTGGGCGCTCCGTGAGTTCAGTGCCGTGAAGCGTACACCGAATTCGCCGCCACGGGCCTGAGGACTGCACCAGGCAATCACCCCTTCAGCGAGCACCTCGTGGCCCCCATTGTCGAAGCGGCACACAACGGGTGCGCCCAGCTCCGGCAGGTAGGCCGTGCGCAAGCGAATGCCGCGGTCGCTGACGTTTCGCGATTCGGCCTCGAATGCGGGCACGTCATCGCGAAGCCCACAAACCTCGACTAGTGCTTCGACCGGTACCCTCTTGATTCCTTCGACCCGTCGCTCTTGATTCGTGTTCATTTGCCGGCCTCCCGGTGCAGATCATCCGCTGCGCAGGATGGTATCCAGGCCCTCGACTAGGTTGTTTCGAACTTAAGGGCCAAATTTCCAGCGGAATTACTCGACAGCGTGGGGCCTCCCGACCATCCTTCCGGGTCGATGGCGTTGACTCTGGCGGTGTGCAGCGAAGGCTCAGGCGAGCTGCCCGAGATCTCGTTCGATCTACCGCGAGTGAGTATTGGTCGCGCTGAGAGCTGTGATCTGCGTCTGCCTGATCTCAGTATTAGCCAGCACCACGCGTCGATTCGCCAACGCGGTCGCGACTACATCATTCTCGATGAGGGCAGCACCAACGGCACCTTTGTCGGTCCAGTGCGTTTGGCGCCGCAGGCTCCCCGCGTGCTGCAATCGGGCGACCGCGTGCGCGTCGGGCGCATCTGGCTCCAGGTGCGCTTCGAGCCTTTCGCATCTACCAGCAACCAGCAGCTGGCAACCAAGGACCTCGCCCTTCAGCTCGTAGCCAAACATCTTCAAGAGCAGGGGCAAACAGCGATTCCAGAGCTAACCGTGACCGCGGGAGATAACCTGGGTGCCAAACTGGTGCTGACCAATCTGGATCATCGCTACGTTCTGGGACGATCTGCTACGGCTGATTTGATCATTACCGACACGAACGCGTCCCGGCGTCACGTGGAGGTCTGGCGCAAAGGCGCACAGGTATTCCTGCGCGATCTTGGGTCGAAGAACGGCTCTGCGCTGGACGGCAGCGTCATTTACCCGGACAAAGATCTGGTGTGGCTGAACGGCGTGCAACTCGGAGTGGGCGCGACCCGCGTGCTACTGAGTGACCCCGCGGGCGAGGCACTCGATGAGCTCGTTGCAGGCGCTGACGTTCATCTCACGGACGAAGAACAGAGTAGTCTGGCAGCCGCTCTCCCCCCAGTCTCCGCCCCGCAAGCCGCGCCGAGGCTCGAAACGGGAGATGCGACCGCTCCGGCTATTTCGCTTAGGGCGCGCTACGCTATAGGGGCGCGCCAGAGGAGCGCCCCTACGACGGCCGCCCCAGGCCGGCTCACCTCTGCAGACCTTGGTGTAGCGATTTTGGCCCTTGTGGTGATGGGCGCTAGTCTACTGGGGCTTTTTTGGATGCTCAGTGGCAAGCGATAAAACCTTCAAGTTGCGGTTCTGGGGCACGCGCGGTTCGGTGGCTACGCCAGGGCCAAAGACATGCCGCTATGGGGGCAACACGTCTGCCCTGGAGATCGAAGTTGCCGGACATTGGCTGATCTGCGACGCGGGTACAGGTCTGCGTCCGCTAGGGCTCGACTGGCTCACCCGGGAACCACGCCCAAAGTCGTTTGATCTTTTCCTGTCGCACACCCATTTCGACCACATTCAGGGTTTCCCTTTCTTCATTCCCGCCTTCCACGACGAGGTCACCATTGCCGTGCACGATCCGACAGAGCTTGGCTCGATGCGCGAGCGACTCATGGGGCAGCTGGTGCCCGATTACTGCCCGGTGATGCCGGAGTACATCGCTGCAACCATCGAATCTCGGCCGTTCAAGGATCGAGTCGCATTGGCGCCTGACCTCGTTGTGCGTGCCTGGGCGTTGCCGCACCCCAGCGTAAGTTGGGCGTACGCCTTCGAGTCGCGGAATCGATGCATCGTATACGCCACGGACAACGAGCTCGACGCTCAATTGCTCAATCCTCGTCCGGCCGAACTCACTGACGAAGCTGAGCGCCTTTTCGCGCCTGACGTCGTGGCCCACTATGCGGATGCCGATCTACTCATTGCTGACGCGCAGTACACATCGCAGGAATACCAACGCCGCGTAGGGTGGGGCCATCCACGCCTGGCGACCGTAGTTG
>CAZCNI010000278.1:0-3750 GCA_964499765.1 uncultured Polyangiaceae bacterium | reverse complement strand
TGCAACGGCTGCGATAGTCTCGACATTGTTTACGGAAGTCGGACAGCCGAAGGCGCCGGCTTGTGCTGGAAAGGGCGGCTTCAAGCGCGGTTCCCCTCGTTTGCCTTCGAGCGAATTCAGCAGCGCCGTTTCCTCTCCGCAAATGTATGCCCCCGCACCCGTGTGCACGTGGATCTCTACCGCATGCGACTTCCCGAAGGGGTGTTTGCCCAGAATGCCTTTTGCTCGCGCTTGCTCGATGGCCATCCAGAGGCGTTCTTTGGCTTGGTGCAGTTCGTGACGCACGTAAATGTAGCAAGTGTGCGCGCCAATCGCATGGCAGCCGATGATGCAGCCTTCGATCAGAAGGTGCGGATTCTGTTCCATGATCGTTCGATCTTTGAACGTCCCCGGTTCGCCTTCGTCTGCGTTGACCACCAAGTAGTGCGGTTTATCTGCAGGCTGGGGCATGAAGCTCCACTTGACGCCGCAGTCGAATCCAGCGCCTCCTCGTCCGCGGATGTGCGCTGCTTTTACCTCGTCGATGACCGCCGTGCGCGGCATTCCCAAGGCCTTCTCAGCGGCGCTGTAGCCGCCCTGCGCCATATAGGTTGCAATCGAGCAACCGTCGGGATTGGAGTACAGTTTAGTTATCAGATCCGTTTGCTTCAGCATTGCGCTGTTCCAGTTGGTATTCGCTGTTTCCCGTCTTAGGGCGATGAATTTGGTTTGCCGACTTGGTCGTTGAGCAGCGTTTCAAGCTGCTCGATCGAGAGATTCTCATAGTAGGTCTCATCGATTTGCACCACAGGCGCTGAGCCACAGGCGGCGAGACATTCTGCGGTTCTCAGGGACCATTGCCCATCGGCAGTGGTCTCGCCCGCTTTGATTCCAAGCCGTGCCTCGCAGTGCTTCAACAATGATTCGGATCCTCGCAGTGCACAAGAGAGCGTGCGACAGACCCAGATCTGGCGCTTGCCAGGGGGCTTCTCGTTCAGTAGCGAATAGAACGAAACGACGCCGCTCACTTGGGCTGCACTGAGCTCGAGGCGTTCGGCGACGAATTGAATCACCTCGTCTGAAGCCCAATTGCCGTTGGCCCGCTGACAGAGATCAAGAGCGGGAATGCACGCCGCTTGTTTGACCGGATAGCGAGCAATGATCTGTTCGAGCTGCTCGCTTTGCTCCGAGTTGAGGCTAAATGCCATGGTGGGTTCCGTTGGGGTGAGCGTTGCCGGGATGACGCCGCTCGCAATTCTTAGATCCGCGCGGTCCGACCAGCGGAGCACGAGGCGAGCGAACGGTAGTGACCGCCAAACACCGATGTCAAGTCGACTCTGGCAGCCGGGTTGTTTCGCGAGACGCCGAGTTGTGCAAGGAATTTCGAATGGTTATGTGAGTGACCACCAGGCCTGGGTCCCCCAACTACTTGATCAAATACGACCTTGTCCGCGAAGTTAGCTTGAGCACCATCGCTGCTCAATGTAGGCTCCGAAGGCTCCGCCACGGAGCGAGTCGATCCGATCGAGCGGAGGTTAGTTGAGTGTTTTGCCCGAATTGTGGGACGCAGAACGACGAAAACAACGCAAAGTGCCAGAAATGCGGCTTTAGCATCAAAGGAGCACTGGCCCCAAAGTTCAAGGGCACGATGCTAATGATGAATGCTCCGCCTGCCGTGGCACAGCGCCTCCCCGTACCTGGTGGGGGTACCGGTCCAGCACCGAGGCCGGCGCCAGCTCCGCCTCCGGCTCCTGTGCCGAAGAAGCAGCTAGCAAAAATGACGATGATCGGGGTGGCGCCGCCATCGCCAGGCGCCGTAGCTCCTCCTGCTGCAAAGCCGGATTTGAAGCCAGGCGTGGCACAAGGCTCTGCCCCCCCGTCGAAGCCATCTGGTCCGCCGGGGCAGGCAGCTCCTCGGCCTTCCTCGCCTCCGGTTGCGCGGCAGAGTGGCAGTCATCCGCCAGTCAATCCGTTTGGAGGAACGATGCTGATGGGTGCGGCTGCGGACGTTTCAGTCGGTTCGCAAGCTGGCTCGGTCGATGCCAAGGACTCTGGAGCCCAGCCCGATGTTGGTCCCGCCGCGCCCGCCCCGGCGGCGGTCATCTCCAGTCAAGAGCAAGCTGCCGCGCTGAGTACGACAACGCCGAGCGTGGCACCTCCGGAGCCGGTCAATCATCAGAAGCTGCCGAGTGAAATGCCTACTGTGGCTTCAGCTGTCTCGCCCTCCATAGGGCCGGGCCCTGCTGCTGCCTCAGCCGTTGCGCGAGAGCCAGCACCTCCCGTGGCGCAGCCGGAGTGGAACAAGCAAATAGCAGCAAGTACGGCCGACCCCTTGGCGGTTGCTAAAGGCACGCAGACATCGGCAGCCGGCTCGCTCGCAATCGCGCCTCGTCAGGACGGTCCCTCTTTGGTCCTTCTCGTCGTGTTCGGGATCTTTTCGCTTGGGGTCTATCCTCTTGTTGTTTGGTTGGCGCGCAAGCGTCGATCCAAGGCATAACTACAGCTCGACTAGCAGACTACTTCAGCGCTGCTCCAGACGCGGCGCTCTTGAAAAGTTGAGATGTCAGCTTGCAGCCCGCTGCGGCTTCCCGTCAGCCGGCGTGATCACGCGCTGAAATGCAGGGTGCAACTTTCGTTGATGGATATATCCTTGAAGAATAGCTCATGATTCCCGGTCGGGTCATCGACGACAAATACCGCATACGCCGTGTCATCGGACGCGGTGGCATGAGTGTCGTTGCCGAGGCCGAAGACCTGCTTCATGGCCGAAACGTCGCCGTAAAGTTTCTGCGAACCGACGTTGCGCGGGCGCTTGCTGCCGAATCACGCTTCTTTCGCGAGGCGCGACTGGCGGCACGCCTGATGAGTAAGCACACGTGTAGAGTCACGGACGCAGGCGTCTGGGAATCGGGGCCGTATTTGGTGCTTGAGCTTCTGCAGGGGCGCACGCTGAGTCAAGAACTGCGCGTGCGCAACACGCTCACCGAACCAGAGGCTTGTGAGGTCATTCTGCAAGCGTGCGATGCATTGGCTGAAGCGCATTCGCTGGGGATAGTTCACCGAGACGTCAAGCCTGGCAATTTCTTCATGTGCGCGCTCCCGCAGGGTCAGTTGCACGTGAAAGTCCTCGATTTCGGCGTGGCAAAGATCCCCGCTTCAGTCGTAACCCGGCACGGTGAGGGGAGCCTGACCGATGGCAACACGTTGATCGGTACCCCTAGCTACGTTTCACCCGAACAGCTGCAAAACAGCAAGATTGTTGATGCGCGCACGGATATTTGGGGATTAGGCGTAATTCTGTATGAGATGATTGCGGGCGAGCCACCGTTTCGCGACCCTTGGGTGCCTCGCATGTTGGTCAAGATCGCACGCGAACCGCATGTTCCCCTCAGTGAACTTTGTCCCGGCGTTGCGCCTGAAATCGACCGCATCGTCCAGCGGTGCCTGGCGAAGAACCCAGCTGATCGTTTCCGTGGTGCGGCCGAGCTGGGTCTTGCGTTGTGCGACCTGGCGCCGCCCCCCGAATATTTGATCGAGCGGTTGATGGCTTTCAGTACATCGATCCCGAGTCTACCGGCGCTCTCCTCGAATCCACCACGGCCTGAATCGATTCCTGAGTTCGAACTCGGGATCAACAGTAGTATCGATCCGTATACGACGGCCGTGCGGCATGTGGAACACAAGCGCCGGTCGCTCTCTGCCCCTGTTACAGCGGCATTGGGGGGCCTCTTGGTTGGGAGCCTCGCGGTGGGGCTTTGGTGGGGGAAGCGG
>CAZCNI010000277.1:0-3768 GCA_964499765.1 uncultured Polyangiaceae bacterium | reverse complement strand
TAGAAAGCCGAGCCGTTCGATGACTTCGCGCAAGAGCGGCTGAGCCACGGACTGTGAGCGAGAGGACAGTACTCCCGGGGCCAGGAGGTCTTCCAACTTCTGCTTGAGAGTGCGTAGCGGAAGATTTGACAAGTAGCCGATATCGAACTCACCGATCTTGACCGCGAGAGCTTCGGGTCTCAGTCGCAACCCGTTGCAAGCCTCACACGTCCGAGTGACCACGAATCGATGCAAGTCTTCCGGACCAATGGCGCCATCATCCGAGTCATGATCTTCGCCTTCGCTCACCTCACCAGTTTCAAGCATTCGTTCCAAACGTGGGACGGTGCCTTCGAAGACGGGCCCGGCGCGCTTCCGGCGCCCCGGAACACTTGCGCTTCCATAGAGAATAGCTGTCCGAAACGTCTCAGGGAGCTCACTCCAAGGCTTATCGGGATCGGCTCCGATCAGTTCCACCACACGGGCAACTTCACTGGCCAGAGCAACTGACCCTCGGCGTCCAAACGCCGCTACGGCTCCGGTGCGCAATGTCCGGGATTCATCTGGAACAATGCGCGAGGCGTCTATTGTAGACCGGGTGCCCAAACCATCGCAGACCGGGCAAGCCCCATGTGGACTGTTGAAAGAAAATAGTCGTGGCTCGAGCGGGGGTAACGTGATGCCGTGTTCCCAACTGACCAACTTTTCGCTGAGTACCAATGGCGGTTCCCCATCGCCACGATCGATCATGACCGTCGAGTCGCCCAGCTTCAGCGCAAGCTCTACTGAATCGGTGACCCGACCTTTGGTGCCAGCACGCACCACGATTCGATCGACAACGACATCCAAGTCGTGGGTTTTGGTCTTCTCGATGGAGAACTCCGTGCCCAAATCGACGGATTGTCCGTCGATCCGCGCACGTACGTAGCCGTCGCGTCGCAGAGCCTCGATTTCCGAGTGCAGATCACCTTTTTTTGCTCTCACAAGTGGCGCTAAGAGCGTGACGCGACTCTCTTCACCAAGTTCGAAGATGCAATCAACGATCTCCTGAACGGTGTATGCGCGAAGAACCTTTCCAGATTTGGGACAGTGCGGTACCCCGGCACGCGCATACAGCAAACGAAGGTAATCAGCGATTTCGGTTACGGTCCCAACTGTGGAACGTGGACTCTTGCCAAGTGCCCTCTGTTCGATCGCTATCGCGGGGCTCAGACCGTCAATGCTTTCCACTCGCGGCTTGGGCAGTTGATCTAGGAATTGTCGAGCATACGCAGATAACGATTCAACGTACCGTCGTTGTCCCTCGGCGTATATCGTGTCGAATGCAAGTGACGACTTTCCTGAACCGCTTGGCCCTGTGATGACGACCAGGCGGTTGCGCGGCAGGTCACAATTGATGTTCTTCAGGTTATGCTGGGACGCGCCGCGTACGATGAGGCTATCCATCGGAACCTAACGCTTACCACGAAAGTTCCCGACCGTTCTCATGCTTGACTTAGCGCTGGCGCCGCCGTCCTGTGACGGACGGTCTCCAAGGCCCAACAATGGCTCGTTGGCTGAATCGGGCTGGAGGACAAGAACCGACCTTACTGCCCGGTGGTCTGTGTGTGCTGCCGAACCGACTTGTGCCGTTACTTTTGAGCTGCCGTGGGATTGTCTCTGCAACCGGGCGGCCCAGACAACGGCGGGCCGAGATTTCGGTTCGACCTAAGTGCATGTTGCCCCGAGCAGCGACCTAGACTACCGTACCGCCGTGGAGTTTGGATCTCCCCGATTGCCTCATGATACGGCGCGTATGCATCGCAGCGCTAAATCAGTTCCGTGGCAATGTCCGGGTGAAACTCCGGAAGATGAACGTGCGCCAGGAGCACGTCTGAAAATGTCTTGGGCCTATAGCTCAATCGGTCAGAGCCCCCGGCTCATAACCGGGTTGTTCCTGGTTCGAACCCAGGTGGGCCCACTACACGAGGGTGTTGGTGGGTATCGGATGGTAAGGAGTCCGCAGACACGTGACGATTGAAGCACAAATTGAGGCACTAGAATGCCTCGGATCTCTTGATGCTGAACTGGCCAACCTCACAGAGGACTTAGCCCGCGAAAAGGAAGGCTTGCAGCAAAAAATAAGCCGTTTGAGCGAATTGACTCGGCGACTTGAATCGAGCCAAGCGAGCTTTGGCGAAATGGATAGGACTCGCGGCGAATTGCTAGCTGAAATTCGTCAAATGAACGTTCAAATTGAACGTTCGCGAGAGAAGCATACCCGCTGTCGAAATGAGAAGGAGACCATCGCCGTGCAACGCGAGCTTGAGGAGCTCAGGAAGCTGCTCCGTGACCGTGAGGTCGAGGTAGAGCGTCTTAATCAGCTGACAGATCAAGCGCGTCTCGATATCGGGCGAATAGAGACTGAACATTCACTGCTGTCCAATGATATCGAGTCTATTGAGGCCCCAGCACTGGAGCGTTGCAGTAGTTTGGAGCAGTCTATTGGACAAAAGGAGACCCTCCGCAAGGGGTTCGTATCCAAAGTCCGTCCACAGACGTACAGAAAGTACGAGTTGATCCGAAAGCGACGTGGGTCTGCCATTGCACACACGAGCGACGGCACCTGCAGTGCTTGCCACATCTCGATTCCACCAATGCAGTTCCAGCAACTCATGAGGCAGTCAGACTTTGACATCTGCCCCAACTGCAATAGGTTGCTGTACTTCAAGGTTGGCGTCGAACCTCCGCTGGAGGAGTCAACGGGTGCTACGTGATTTGGCGGCTTCCCCCCGATGCGCGGGACAAGTCGGGTTGGGGGGCTAGGTGATGAAAGCCTGCCCGCGATGCGGGAGACTCTATCCTACAGAAGCCGGATTTTGTCCCGAAGATGGTCAGCAGCTGACCACCCTTAGTATGGCTCCAGTCGAACCAAGCGCGTCGGATCCGCGCTTGGGCGCCCTTCTCCTGGGGCAATATCAAATCCGTCGGGTCGTAGCAGATGGTGGCATGGGCCGGGTGTATGAAGCCTTTGACGTCAAATCTGATCGTAACGTTGCCGTCAAGCTGCTGCACTCAGCGGTTGCAAAAGACGAAGTTTCGATAGAGAGATTCAAACGCGAATTCGACGTGAGCCAACTGCTTCCCCATGAGCATATTGTGGAAGTATTCGATTTCCAGCCAACGCCTGAGGGGAGCTATGCGTTGGTCATGGAGTTCTTGTACGGCGAAGAACTGCGAAACACAGTCAAGCGGGAAAAAATCCTACCCCCGGCGCGAGTGGTTCGTATGCTTAGTCAACTGGCAATCGGATTGGATGGTGCGCACTCCCGTCGCCTGGTCCATCGAGATCTGAAGCCAGACAATATCTTTCTTTGCCAGACACGGGATGGTGACAACGTAAAGATCCTTGATTTCGGTTCAGTCAAGGACAAGGCAGAAAATGCCAAGAAACTGACTGTAATTGGTACGACCATCGGTTCGCCATTCTACATGGCACCCGAACAAGCCCAAGGACTCGAAACGCTAGATCAGCGGGCCGACGTGTGGGCACTTGCAGCGATCGCGTACGAATGCCTAATCGGAGAAGTGCCATTCAAAGGCAACAACGGGCCTGCAATCCTTCTGGAAATTCTTACCAAAAACCCGAAACCACCCACGCAGATACCCCGTAGCGATCATTTCCCGATGAGTTGCGAACTTGACGTTGTGATGGCTCGAGCATTTCAAAAGAATCCTGCACATCGCATTTCATCTGTTGGTGAACTTGCTGACCAAGTGGGCCACGCATTTGGACTCTCCGAGTCCCAC
>CAZCNI010000276.1:0-3768 GCA_964499765.1 uncultured Polyangiaceae bacterium | reverse complement strand
TACTGTTGCTCGCGGAATGCATCTGCGGGGCGCAGTAGTGCCGCGTATCGCGCCGGCCAGACCGTTGCTACTAGGCACACCAGCAGCGAAAAGATACCAACCAGGATGAACTCCATTGGTTGCATTCGCACGGGCAAATGCGAGATGAAGTACACACCGGGGTCGAGCGGAAATTCGTAGCGCATCAAACCTCGACACCCCGCGTAGCCGAGTGCGATGCCAAAGCTCGTACCTACCAACCCAATGAAACCGCCCTGATACAGAAAGGTGCGCAGAATCGTCATGTCGGAAGCTCCGAGTGCCTTGAGAATTGCAATCTCCCGCCGCTTTTCGAGAACGACCATAATCAGAGTAGCCACGACCGTGAATGCAGCCACGACGATTATCATCGCCAGCACCAGGCTGATAAGTATCTTTTGGATGGTGAGCGCCGTGAACAGTCCGTGGTTGAGCTCCTCCCAATCCATGGTGCGATAAATACCGTTGTCCAGTTTCGCTTCTACCTTCTGGGCAATCTGCTTTGCTCGATCGACATCCGCGACTCGCATCTCAACGCCAGTCACCGAGTCGCCGGCACCCAGAAATGCCTGGGATTCATAGAGATCCGTGTAGACTATTTTCGAGTCATATTGGTCGAACCCAGCATCGAATACCGCTATGACTCGAAACTGTTTGGCCACTGGTGCGCGAATGACCCCTCCAGAAACCGAATAACCGATCGTAGGCGACGCAACCTGAATGCAGTCTCCGAGATCGACTTGCAGATTTTCACGCAGGGTCTTGCCAATCACGATTCCGGGAAGAGACTCTCTGCCATTGCGATCTTGGCAAGGGTCGGTTGCCAAATCCGCAGGCAGAACGTCAGAATCGGGCAATTGGCTCGAATACCCTCCCGTTGGTTCGAGGTTGATGGCAGCCGTAGCGTCCTTCGACTCGACAACCCCGGTCGACCTTGTGGCGGTTACGCTGAGGCTGGACTTCTGTTTGGCAGCACGTGGAGACTCGCTCTTGCTATCTGTGACTAGCATGTTTGCAAGAAGCCCACGATTGGGCAGCGACTCAGCATGACGGTTGCTGCTCGTGGGCTTTGTAAGGTTCTTACTTTGCTCCTTCCCTCTCTCTGCTGGAGCTGAAACGTTGCCGACGATCAGTGAGGTTGAGCCGACTTCGACGTCATCCAAATCACCAACGAGATCGAATGGGTCACGTTGGCGCTTCGGTGGGACCGCGCCCTGCCTTCGAAGGCCATTCAGACTACCTTTTACGATGTGAGAAGGAAGATCGAGTACTTTGGGCATCCGGTCCGGGTCGACGCCCTTCAGTAGAACGCCCGTTGCGGTGTGATCCCCATGCGTGAGCATCATCGGGCTAATCACGAACGGACCGACTCCAGTGATCCCCTTTATTGGTTCGAGTTTCTCCATCACTTCGCGGTATTCGCGAAAATCCGTCGAGTGCTTCAGTACCAGAACGTGAGCATTGACACCCAGGACCTTGTCTTGAAACTCCTTGAGGAACCCCCCGGTTACGCTCACAACGATGGTCAATGCCGCCACGCCGAGGACAACGCCAAGTATTGCGAACATCGTACCTACGGATATGAAAGCCCGTTTCTTTGAGCGGATGTAGCGGACAGCTAGTTCCAATGAAAACGCCATCGCGGCGGGTGTAGCAGACTCAGCCGGCGACGCCGACGGACGTTAGGATCAGCCAAAAGCAGTGACGCGGCGCGTAAGATTATGCCTTTACTGAACTTCGCTGTTGGTACCATACTGCATGGCGACAACCTCGAGCGATCGGTGCGATGGCCCTGAGCCTGACGTAGATGCTAACTCACTGGCTATTTCGATCCTTTTCCGTCCATATCGGAATTTGAACGGCGCTGTCACGGTCGGGCTCTCGCGATGGGTTGCGTTGTACGCTTGATGTGACCCAACAAACCCCACTCAGACGACTATACTCCTCACTCTGCCCGAAAAGCGCGCGCGAAGACCGCCAATGAGCAACTCAGAAGACACCAAGAAATTGTCTCGCGATGCCACAGTGGGTGAACCGATCACGCATGTTGCAGGGCTGGAGCGTCCTGCCGATAGCTCCAGCGGATTTACGACCAGCTCGAAGTCGGCGCCCCTGCGAACGGTTTCAGTCAGACCGGCAGCTTCTTCGGCCTCTGGTGATGCCGAACAGAATGTTCCCATTGCTGCAGCACAGAGCGCAATCAGCAAGGACCCATACCTGGGTAGCCTGGTGGATGAGCGCTACCAGATTGAAGAAGTTATCGGCGAAGGTGGAATGGGGATTGTCTACCTTTGCAAGCACAAGGTCATTGGCAAGCGCGTGGCCATGAAAGTTCTGCGTGCCGATTTGGCGCGCGACCGAGAAGTCACCCGACGTTTCCTAAATGAAGCAAGATCCGCTTCTGCCATAGGTAATCCCCACATCATTGATATCAGCGACTTTGGACAGTTTCCCGATGGGTCCACGTACTTCGTGATGGAGTACTTGGACGGGGTGCCTCTCACCCGCGTGATCGTATCGAGCCAACCGATACCCATCCACCGAATCGTGCACATTGCGCTGCAGCTCGCTGAGGCGTTAGCGGCCGCACACGATGCAGGAATCGTTCATCGCGATCTCAAGCCCGACAACATCTTTCTAGTGTCGCGTGGCAACGAGAAAGACTTCGTCAAGATACTCGACTTTGGTATTGCTAAAGTGCCCAGTGCCGAGGGGCGATTGACTCGTGCGGGTGCCGTGTTCGGAACCCCGCACTATATGTCGCCGGAACAGGCGACGGGGACTACTGTAGATCTTCGCGGTGACGTTTACTCGTTGGGCGTAATCTTGTACGAAATGGCAAGCGGTCGCGTGCCTTTCGACGCCGACAACTTCATGGGCATTTTGACTCAGCACATGTATAAGGCGCCCGTTCCAATCCGTGCGCTGGTTCCCCTGATTCAGGACATCCCGCCTGGGCTTGAAGCGATCATTCTCAAGTGCCTCTCCAAACGGCCTGAACATAGATATCAGGGCATGCGAGATTTGGCGGAGGAACTTGTCCGAGTAGAACAGGGCCTGACGCCGAAAGCTCTTCCCGAATTGAGAGCCACTGGTGGCGGTTATAACGTGCCTGTGGACTACTACAATCAGGCCGCGACGGCTGGCACAGGTGCGACGCGATGGTCGATTCGCTCCCGGTGGCCGCTCTACGTCGGCCTTGTCGGGGCAATGGTTGCTGCTGCAGCGACGGTAGTGGCTTTCTCGAATCGTTCGGTCGAGCGCCACATACGGTTGGTGACCGACGGCAAGGACGTAACGGCATATGCATTTCCAACCGCTGCTCCATTGCCGTCCACCAGCTTGTCCTCGGGAAAACAGCAGACTTTGCGCCAAGTCCGTGTCGAAATTAAGCCTGCCGATGCCCACGCATTCATTGACGGCAAGGACATTGGTACGAGTCCGGCAGTGATCGCCGTGCCGGAAGCATCGACAGTGACCGTTGAGGTACAAAGGCAAGACTACAGGCCAGAGACCGTGATAGTGGATGGCCAACAAAGCCCAATCTCGGTCGAGCTAGTGAGAAGGGGAGTGCACACCCTCAAGACTACTGTGCGTGAAAAACAGAAAAGCACAAGCGAAAGCCTTAGTGGGGGCGAAATCACCGACCCGTGGAAACACAAGACGAGTCCACGCTGAGCGTCTACACCTGGGTTCCTACTCGATACGCCGGTGACCCCTGCTCGAGCTATCCGCCATGAACATTGTTGT
>CAZCNI010000275.1:0-3769 GCA_964499765.1 uncultured Polyangiaceae bacterium | reverse complement strand
GAGCAAGGCGGAGCGAGAACCGGACCGGAACGTACTTTATGTACGTGAGGACCGGAAGCGCAGCGACAACGCGGCTATCGGCGAGGATCTCCAGCTGTCGCTGAAGCTTGGATCAACGGTTAAGTTATCCTACTGGACGGATTCGTCTTTGCCGTACAGTGCTTCCGCGATCTCGAAAGTGGCTTGTTCGAGTGCGGCGTACGAGGCGCGGATCTCTGAAACGTTGCCGTTGTGAGCGAGCAGATCGCGTAGAGCGTCTAAATCCTGTTTGACCGATACCAAGCGTTCTGCGGGCAGCAGATCCGCGTAGCTTCCGAGGGCCTGCTCGGTCGTATAAATCATTGCCTCTGCCTGATTACGCACCTCGGCCAGGTTTCGACGCTGCTCGTCGGTTTCCTTGAACTTTTCCCCTTCGCTCACCAGTCGGTCGACTTCATCACGAGTAAGTCCGCTGGTGGGAGTGACGCTCACCGCTTGCGACCTGCCGGTTGCGAGGTCTTTGGCCTCGACGGAAAGAATACCTTCGGCGTCTACCGAGAACGTCACCTGAATTTTGGGTACTCCCCGCGGCGCGGGGGGAATTTTGGACAGTTCAAAGCGAGCCAAGCTGCGGTTGTCTGCCGCCATCTCGCGTTCGCCCTGTAGCACGTGAATTGGGACAAAATTCTGGTTGTCGACACTGGTCGTGAAGATCTCGCTGCGCTGGGTCGGAACCGTCGTGTTGCGCGGGATGAGGCTCGTGAACACGCCGCCGCCCGTTTCCACGCCGATGGAGAGGGGAGCGACATCGAGCAGCAGCACTTCGTCGATTTCTCCTTTGATGGCAGCCCCTTGAATGGCAGCCCCCACTGCTACGACTTCGTCGGGGTCCACGCCCTTGTGCGGGTCCTTGCCGAACATCTCTCGCACACCGCGTTGGACCAAAGGCATACGGGTCATGCCCCCCACGAGCACAACCTGATCGACCTCTTCTGGCCGCAGCTTCGCGTCTTTCAACACTTGTTTGCAGGCGGTGAGCGTGCGCTCGACTAGATCGCGAGTAAGAATTTCTAGCTCACTGCGTTTGAGCGTTCGCTGCATGTGCACGGGCCCACTCGGACCGACAGTTACGAACGGAATATTGACTTCTGTCTCCAGGGAAGAGCTCAGCTCGTGCTTGGCTTTCTCGGCCGCCTCGCGCAGACGCTGGAGGGAAGTGCGATCCTTTCTGAGATCAATACCGTTTGCCTGTTGGAACTCGTCAGCCAACTTGTCGATGAGGCGGTTGTCGAAGTCTTCTCCACCGAGGTGCGTGTCACCGCCGGTTGCTAGGACATTGAAGACGCCTTGTTGAATCTGCATGATCGAGATATCGAAGGTTCCGCCTCCGAGGTCGAAGACGGCGATCTTCTCACTGGCATGCTTGTCCATGCCGTACGCCAAAGCGGCGGCTGTCGGTTCATTAAGAATCCGCTTTACGTCCAGCCCCGCAATTGTGCCGGCGTCTTTGGTGGCCTGTCGCTGCGCATCGTCGAAGTAAGCGGGGACCGTGATGACCGCCTCGGACACAGTTTCGCCGAGGAAGTTTTCGACCGTTTCTTTCAGTGCCGCCAAGACAAAACTGGAAACCTCGGGCGGTGACATGACACGGTCCTGGACCTTGACCCACGCGTCTCCGTTGTCGTGCTGCACGATGCTGTAGGACACCAACGAGCGGTCCTTTGTCACTGACGCGTCGGTGTACTTCTTGCCCATCAGACGCTTGACGGCGAAAAGCGTGTTGTTCGGGTTTGTGGTGGCTTGGCGTTTGGCAACTTGCCCCACCAATCGTTGGCCGCCCGATGCGAATGCCACCACCGAGGGCGTTGTGCGCGCCCCCTCTGGATTGGGCACGACTTTCACTTCGGGCTGCCCAGAAGCTGAGATACCTTCGATGATCGCGACACACGAATTCGTGGTACCGAGATCGATCCCAATTACCTTTCCCATGCGTGCCCAAATACTAGCCCGACTAACGACTGAGTGTCGCCTAATTTAGGCCCATGCTACCGAGGTAGGACTGTGTCGTTGAAAGGTTGCCCGGCGCAAAATTTTTGCGTCGGTTACCGCGTAACCCGCTCTAGCTGGCAGAACCCTTGACTACCACCACCATGGCGGGGCGTATCAAACGGTCGCCCACACGATAGCCGGCCAACAGTTCTTGGGCAACGGCGCCCACGGGCAAATCAGGCGACTCGACCTGTTGTACTGCCTCATGAACAGCAGGGTCGAAGGCTTTCCCTACCGACGGCACCCGTTCGATGCTGAGTTTGTTCAGCGTCTCGAAGAACTGCCGCATCACAATCTGAATGCCTTCATTCAGTGACTGGACATCCGAGGAACCAACAGCGTGCTGACTGGCGCGTTCGAGGTTGTCGAAAACTGGGAGGAAGTCGCGCAAAAGGTCATCACGCGCAATGCGCTCGGCATCGGCGATCTCCTTGCGGCTGCGTTTGCGGTAGTTGTCGAAATCAGCCAACGTGCGCAGAAGCTGGTCCTTCAAGCGTGCGGCTTCGGCTTTCAGTGTTTCCTCGACACTGAGTTCAGGCTCAGTCTCGAGCACCTCGCCAGGCTGATCCACATCGGATGGCACGTTGGTGTCTGTGTTGTCCGCGTCAGCTTGGCCGCCCGGTATGGAATTCATTGTCGAGTCTTTCACTACGGAGTGCACTATAGCCGCTTCGCCCGACGTGCCAATAGCGAGCGTCGTCAAAATAACGTTGGCGCGAGGTTACTGATCCGCATTGGGTGTCGAAGACGGCTCACAAGGACCCTGGCGCAGTGACGTTACGACGCCACCCGTGAAGAAGTTCGACTCCGGACCTAAAGCCGGCATAAACCAGGTATCGATGGAAACCGGCATCTGCCAGAAATCCCTGTCAGCCGGGAGCGCCTCGCGCTCTGTCACCACGGAGTGCTCACGTCCGAGGGCCGCGCGCTCGAGCCAGAAACAGGTCTCTGCAGGATGGTCTGGAGCGTAAAGGTATGTCTGACCCGCAGAGATCTGTACTGAGTCTTCGTGCACCAGCGTGCCGTCGTGACGCCGTGCCTCGATGTGCCGAGGACCCATTGCGATCCGCACGATGCTGCCTGCGCGTGGATGCTCTTGTGTCGTCGGTTTAGTGACGGCCAGCAGATGGTGGTCAACGGTTATGACCAGTTCCTCTTCAGTAAGATTCAAGATCCGCGCCTCGCAATGAAAGGTGTCGTAGAGCCCGGGCGTCACCACAGCCGTAATGATGAGGCCCGCGGTTGACCAACCAAAAGAAACACCAACGCGCACGCGCCGATGTTGCACATCGGCCACCAAGTGCTGACCCAGCAGCTGCGCCCATTGCTCATTCGCGCAAACCACCCCCTCGCCGCTCGCGTACGCGGCGCAGCGGACCGGTCGCGACGAAGAAGTGCGCCCGCGCCACAGTTGACCGAATATCCAAGGAAGCGCGGAAAGAAATAATGCGCCGCTCACGGCTGCGGCTCGAGTCAACCAAGCAAGCAACGGGAAGAAGACACACCCGGCAACACCGAGCAGGACCGAAGCGAGAATCCACCCCAGGCGCGCAACGCTCTGCTTGCCAATTGAGTTAAGGCAATCTTGGCAGTAGGGGATACCGATGGTCTTGGCGCCACTTGGACTTGTTTCGAGACGGTTGTCCGCTGCCGGGTTTAGGCAACGCGAACAGATAGGTGCGCATTCGAAACGCTCGACATCGACGTGTACGACCCAAACGTCTTCGTAGCGCGCGACCCT
>CAZCNI010000274.1:0-3782 GCA_964499765.1 uncultured Polyangiaceae bacterium | reverse complement strand
CCATGCCCAACCTACGGGCCACGGCAAACAGCAGAGCAATGGCATGCTCAGCAGTCGTGATGGTGTTTCCCGTCGGCGTATTCATGACGATGATGCCACGGCGGGTAGCTACTGGTACATCGACATTATCCACGCCGATACCCGCACGACCCACGACCTTGAGCCGCCGCGCAGCCTCAATGACTTTGGCCGTCACTTTCGATCCACTGCGAATAATGAGGCCATCGTATTCAACGATAGCTGCAGCGAGCTCGTCTTCTTTTAGACCGGGCTTATACGCGAATTCGACACCAAGACCTTTGGCGTTTTCTAGTACCCCGAGCCCTTCCTTATTCAAGGAATCACTGACGAGGATTCTTGGCATGGCGAAGTCCTACTTCTTGAACTGCGCCATCAACTCGACGAGCTTCTCTACCCAGGCTAATTCACACGCATTGTAAATGGAGGCACGAATGCCACCCACTGAGCGGTGACCTTTGAGACCCACCATTCCAGCCTTCTGCGCTGCTGCAACGAATTCCGCCTCAAGCTCGGGCGTCGTCAGGTTGAACACAACGTTCATTACCGAGCGGCTCGCCTTCTCGACCGGGCTCTTGTAGAGGTCCGGACGTCGCTCGATCGCAGCGTAGAGTAGGTCGGCCTTCTTGCGGTTGGCTGCCTGCATGGCTGCCAAGCCTCCGCTAGCCTTCACCTCAGCCAAAACATTGCGCAGGAGATAGATCCCAAACGTCGGAGGGGTGTTGTAGAGCGAGTTTTCCGCTGCGTGAGTGCGGTATTGAAAGATCTTGGGAATGTCCTTGCGGCCATTCTCGACCAAGTCCTTGCGCACGATGACGAGCGTGACTCCACTGGGCCCAAGGTTCTTCTGCGCGCCCGCGTAAATAAGTCCAAACTTCGAAACGTCAGTGGGACCCCACATGATGTCGCTCGACATATCGGCCACCAAAGGTACGTTGCCCACGTTCGGGAACTGCTGCCACTGGATGCCGCCGATGGTCTCGTTGCTCGTGATGTGCACATAGGCAGCGACCGGATCTAGTTGCAACTCACTTTGGCTGGGCATGCGTGCGTACTTGCCGTCTTGCTCGGTCGTGGCGGCAACTCGCACGGTCCCTACGTTTTTTGCTTCTCCGTAGGCCTTCTTAGCCCAGGCACCCGTCATCACGTAGTCAGCGCTCTTGCCCGCAGGCAGCAGATTCATCGGAACGACTGCGAATTGCTGACTTGCACCACCCTGCAGCAACAAAATGTCGTAGCTCTCGGGAACCGCGAGCAGCTCGCGGATAAGACCTATCGCTTCCACGTGGATAGCATCGTAGACCTTGCCACGATGGCTGTGTTCCATGATGCTCATACCGGAGCCATTGATATCGAGCAAATCTGCTTTTGCTCGCTCTAGGGCTTTGAATGGTAGGGTCGACGGGCCTGCATTGAAATTGGCAACTCGGGTCATGTTTCTCCTGTGGCGATTGTGGGCGCCGGGCGCCCGTACGCCGGCCTGCATCCAAGAACGCAGGCCCTAACGTGCAAAACAATGACGCTTGAGTAGCACACCTCTGATAGGCAATGTCCAAAACATTTCGCCCGGTGCCACGCGGAAACGAGGGGTTCAACCAATTCGCGTTCGAACCAATCGGCCGGTGGCTTAGGCGCATGGAATACACGACACAGCTGCTGCGCAGTGACCCAACCGTGCGCAGCTGGCGATGTCAAGATTTGGGTAGGGCGCGATAGCCAATATCGCGACGATATTGGAGCCCTTCGAATTGAATGCAATTGACGCCGGCATAAGCTGCTGTTGCGGCTTCGCGAAGACTTGCGCCTTGACCAGTCACACCAAGGACTCTGCCCCCTGCCGTCACCATATTAGTGCCATCCATGGCCGTGCCAGCGCAATACACGCTGACGTTGGGTAGGGCGCGGGCTTGCTCGAGTCCGTGAATGACGTCTCCAGTCCTTACTTCACCTGGATATCCAGCCGCTGCAAGCACCACGCATAAGGCATGCCGGTCAGCAATTCTCACGGCGCTCGCATCAAGATTGCCCCGGGCAGCACTCATCAATAGCTCGCAGAGGTCACCTTCGATGACGTTCATCAACACTTGAGTCTCTGGATCACCAAAACGAACGTTGAACTCGAGTACCTGCGGCGCACCCGATTCGGAGATCATGAGACCCGCAAAGAGAGCTCCCCGAAATGGACATCCCTCGGCACGCATACCAGCCAGCACCTTCTGGATAATCTCGTCGTGAACACGTCGCATCAGAGGCACATCGACAATAGGAGCTGGGGCATAGGCCCCCATGCCACCTGTGTTCGGTCCGTGATCGCCGTCGCAAATCCGCTTGTGGTCTTGAGCTGCTGGCAACAAGAACGCCTTCTGACCGTCGCAGATCGCATGGATGCTAACCTCTTGACCCGTGAGGCGTTCTTCTAAAACGATTGTGCGCCCGGCATTTCCAAAGACTGCACCCGAAAGCATTTGGTGAGCAGCCTTTGAAGCCTGATCAAATGATTCAGCAACCACCACACCCTTGCCCGCGCAGAGGCCATCCGCCTTCACCACCGGTGGCGCCGTGAATGTGGTAAGCGCCTCAGCCAACTCTTCAGGTTGGTGAACCACAACGTGCCGCGCTGACGCAATGCCCATTCTGCGGACGAAGTCCTTCATGAAAGATTTTGATGCCTCGAGTCGCGCAGCGCGCGCAGTGGGGCCAAACACCAAAACGTCCTGCGCACTGAGGGCATCGGTGAGTCCTTCACAAAGAGGTCCCTCGGGCCCAACTACGACTAAGTCAGCCTTCTCCGCAACTGAGACGTCGAGCGGACGACCCTTGATGCTTCGCAGGGTCTTGCCCGATGACAAGACTTTCGTCTGCGTGCCTGCATTGCCGGGACAGACAATAACTTCCTGAACCGACGGTGATTGAAGCAACGCATGCGCTAAGGCGTGCTCACGACCACCAGAGCCAATGATGACTACTTTTCGACCACGACTCATGACGGCGCCTCGGTAGCACGGGTCGACGGCGACCCCAAGTACAGAAAGCAGTCAGGACGAGATCGCCCCGGCCTGACACCACTCAAACGCTCAATGCCGCGCTAAGATGCGCCCGGGGTCCGAATTTCAGGCACCAGAACTGGCCCGCACGCCTGCACGACGATCCCAGGAATTACTGCTTTCCAACCACGGTCAGTTTCCCCGCAGCGGGGCGTTTGGGCTCGTGTATATTCCGCGATGGGAGAGCGCACCGCCGGCCGGTGTCAGCGCACACGAACGGAAGACCCATGAAAGTCAAAGTGGCAATTATTGGTTTCGGAGTCATCGGCTCCGGAGTGATCAGCCTTATTCAGCAATCAGCCGAACTGCTGAAGAAGCGCAGCGGGGTACAGATCGAGCTGAGTCGCGTTGTCGATGTGGATATCGAGCGCCCACGGGATGTGAAAGTCGACCGTCAACTGCTGCTCACTGACTATCGCAACGTGATCAACGATCCTACGGTCGATATCGTGATCGAGCTCGTGGGAGGCACCACAATCGCTTACGACATCGTTAGTCAGGCTCTCATCGCCGGCAAACACGTGGTGACGGCGAACAAGGCGCTGCTGTGTGCCCGCGGCCCAGAACTGTACAAGCTTGCTACGCACAAGCAGCGAGAATTGCGTTTTGAAGCGAGCGTTGCTGGTGGGATTCCTATTATCAAGGCGATTACAGAGAGTCTGGCCGCTGATCGGATCCATACCCTCTATGGAATCGTCAACGGAACCACCAACTTTATCC
>CAZCNI010000273.1:0-3810 GCA_964499765.1 uncultured Polyangiaceae bacterium | reverse complement strand
CGGCTCAGGCTCGCTCAATGCACGCCCGCTAAAAGCAATCACGCGACCTTGCATGTCCATGACCGCAAACATCAGCCGATGGCGGAATCGATCGTAATGACCGGGGCCAGACTTGCGCGGCAGAACCAGGCCAACGGCTTCTGCGACGGACAGTGACAGTCCCTGGCTACGCAGGTTCTTTGCGAGTTCGTCCCATCCGTACGGCGCATAGCCAACACGAAAAGCTTGCAGCGTGTCGGCAATTGGGTCGGTGGGGTTAGCCGGCGTAAGTCCTCGCTTGGCCAGCTCATCGAGGGCGCACTGGTGCAGCGGATGGCTTCTGAGCGCGCTCTCGAAGTAGCCAGCCGCCGCATTGGCCACCTCGTACAACTCGAGTTGTTTGCGACGCGACTCAGCGCGCTGCCGGGCATCTTCGCCTTGAGCCGTCTCTACGATCTCGATACCGGCCTTGTCCGCAAGCTCACGAATCGCTTCGGCGAACGTGAGACCCTGCATTTCTTGCACGAAACGGATGGCGTCGCCCGAGGCTTTGCACCCGAAGCAGTGGTAGAAGCCCCGCTCGTCGTTCACGTTGAAACTAGGCGTTTTCTCCTTGTGAAAAGGGCAGAGGCCGATGTGACTTCGCCCGCGCTTCTGTAGGCGCACGAATTGCTGAACGACCGATACCAGCGAGGTCTGCCGACGAACTCGCTCGATGGTGTCTTGATCGAGCACGGTTGGCTAGGCTTACTCCAATTCCTGGTATCGCCAAGCCGCAAAGGGGCCCGCCCAAAAGGACCTGTGTTGCGATAGGAGTCACACCAAAAGTGGCATGCCGGCCCAATGAGTGAGTGTTTCGGCCCAGTAGGTGGCAGCGCGAACTGCAAGCCAATGGCGCAAAGAGTGATGCAACAACACAAAGAGCACCTTTGCAGCGGATCGGCCACGTGGTAGACGCGAACTTACCGGTGCCAAACCGAACTCCAATCGTGTCCGAGGGAAGATGACTCAAACAACCAACCTTTTCGGAAGCTCGCAGAACGCAACTCCAACCAACGCGTCGGCAATCGTGACTGGCAAGATCACGCAAGTCATTGGCCCTGTCGTCGATGTCGAGTTTCCACCCCATCACCTACCGAAGATCTTGAATGCATTGACGGTTTCCAACCCGAGCATCTCGAACGAAAAAGAAAACGTCGTACTTGAGGTTGCCCAGCACTTGGGCGACTCGATTGTGCGTGCGATTGCCATGGATACTACGGACGGCCTGGTGCGGGGCTCGGTGGTCACGGACACGGGCGGCCCGATCAGTATGCCGGTTGGCAAAGCAACGTTGGGACGCATCCTGAACGTCGTTGGCAAGCCCGTGGATGAAAAGGGTCCCGTGGTGACGGATCGGCGTATGCCCATTCATCGCCCAGCGCCGCTGTTCGTCGAGCAAAGCACGCGCGTCGAGGTGTTCGAGACCGGAATCAAGGTGGTGGATCTGCTCGCGCCCTATCGCAAGGGTGGCAAGATCGGCCTGTTCGGCGGTGCCGGCGTGGGCAAGACCGTTATCATCATGGAGCTCATCAACAACGTGGCCAAAGCCCACGGTGGCGTGAGTTGCTTCGCGGGGGTCGGGGAACGCACCCGTGAAGGTAATGATCTCTACCTCGAAATGTCAGAGTCGAAGCTCGAGACCGGAGAGCCCGTTATCTCCAAGACAGCTCTCATCTACGGGCAGATGAACGAACCCCCAGGGGCTCGCGCACGCGTGGCGCTTTCCGCACTCACGGTTGCCGAGTATTTCCGCGACGAAGAAGGTCAGGACGTGCTGCTGTTCGTGGACAACATCTTCCGCTTCACGCAGGCCGGTAGCGAAGTGTCTGCACTCCTCGGTCGCATGCCGAGCGCCGTCGGTTACCAACCAACCCTTGCGACGGAAATGGGCGCGCTTCAGGAAAGAATCACCTCTACGACCAAAGGCTCGATCACCAGCGTGCAGGCGATCTACGTGCCCGCTGACGACCTCACGGATCCGGCGCCAGCAACGACCTTTGCGCATCTGGATGCAACGACGGTGCTTTCTCGAGCCATTGTGGAGCAAGGCATCTACCCGGCGGTGGATCCGCTTGACTCGACCAGCACCATGCTCGACCCCAACATCGTGGGTGAGGACCACTATCTCGTGGCGCGTGGTGTCCAGAATACGCTTCAGAAGTACAAGGACCTTCAGGACATCATCGCCATTCTCGGCATGGACGAATTGAGCGAAGAAGACAAGCTCACCGTGTCAAGAGCCAGGAAGATCCAACGGTTCTTGTCGCAACCGTTCTTTGTTGCCGAGCAGTTCACGGGTCACAAGGGCAAGTACGTGCCGCTCAAGGAAACCATTGCGGGGTTCAAAGAGATATTGTCCGGCTCTCTTGATGACCTACCCGAGCAGGCATTCTACATGGTCGGCAACATCGAAGAGGCCAAGGTCAGAGCGCAGCAGATCCGTGCGGGTAGCTGATTACGGGAGCGACCATGGCGGACAATACTCCTCTCATCGAATTGCGGATCATTACGCCCGAGGGCGCCCGACTCAACACGCGAGTTGACGAGCTCACTGCACCCAGTGTTGACGGTGACTTTGGGGTTCTGCCCGGTCATCGTCCGATCATTGCGGCGCTGCGCACGGGCATTGTCACTTACCGCACTGGCTCGCAAGAGGAGCAAGTCGCGGTCGGTCCCGGGTTTGCTCAGATCGCCGACGACCGCGCGGTTCTGCTGACGCATTCTTTCTGCAAAGCGACTGAAGTTGACCTCCCCGCGGCGCGTGATGACTTACGCGACGCGGACGCGGCCCTGCTCGATTATTCCGGAGATCCGGGTAGCCCCGAGCATGGCATTCTAATTCGGCGCGAGCGTTGGGCTGCGACCCGGCTCGTGCTTGGTGGCGATCCACCGCCACCCACGGTCAATACGGTCCACGAGTTCGAGACCTTTGCCCACGCGCAGTACGACGATGGTGCTGAACCCGCGTCGGGTGACTCGTGACGCCGAGGAATGTCGAAGGACCACATCGTAAGTCAATCGTCGCCGGGCGTTGGCGTGAACGGGACCACTTCTATGGTGGCCCCGAACACGTTTTTGTCCTGTAGAGCGACCTGGAGCTTCCAGTTTCCAGGGCGATCACTTTCATCGAGCACGATGAGTTGGTCGTTTTGGAGCGTTCCTGCAGGAATGGTGGCTTTGAATAGCGACCTCGTGTGAACGACTCGCTTCTTGGTGTCCAGTCGCAGTCGTGCGAGTTCCCATGAGAGCTCGGTGCTCTCGCCCAACGGCTCGCGGAACCGCACCCGAAACCCTTGGGTCTGCCGGGTGGGATCGAGCACCAAGGGCCATTTCAATCGCTCTTGCAGTTGGCCACCGAAGAAGATGCCAGCTTTGACCTCGACCGCTGCGGGCGATCGATCAGTGCCGTGCGTGCAGCCAGCAACGACCGACACTAGGCCAACCACTAGCGATCGGGAGATCCAACGATTCAACACGCACTGAGCTCCTGTGCGAGCTGCGCAAATGCCGTTACGTCGAGGGTCTCGCCGCGAGCATTCAGATCGATGCCGCACCGCGTGGCTGCGGCATCGAGGACGGTTGAAGATATGCCCGGTAAGCCACTCCAGGAGTTACGAAGTTTCTTTCGGCGTTGTCTGAATGCGGACTGCACCAAGTCTCGAAACAGCGGGGTTTCTTCGGCGATAGGAGGTCGTCGCGGCACCAGCTCAATGACTGCCGAGTCGACCTTTGGTTGCGGGTAGAACGAACCTGGCTTCAATGTCCAGAGCTTCTGAATCGTGAAACACG
>CAZCNI010000272.1:0-3841 GCA_964499765.1 uncultured Polyangiaceae bacterium | reverse complement strand
TTTCCAGGCGGTCATACTTGGCCTGCAAAGCGGCGAGTTCGTCGCTCATGGGCCGTTGGCTTCTAGGAACTAGGTTCACGGACACACTGCCCGAGTGTGGTCCGGTATTGCCCGTGAACAGTGCGGAGCGCCCTGGTGGCAAGCCACTGTCGCTAATGATGGTGTTGTAGATTTTGTTGCCACCCTCGAGCGTGAGTGACTTGTCGATGAGCCCCTCGATCTCTTTGGCGACCTGTTCGGTCTTTTCCACGCGAGTGCCTATGGGCGTCTTGAAATTGATGCTGATCTGGCTTTCGTCGCTGGCAGGAAAGAACTCGGTTCCAATCTTCTTCACGAGAAAGAGCGAGGCTACGAAAATGCCAAGAATACCCGCAATGACGAGGAAACGGTGCGTCAGCAGACGCGCAAGTAGCCTCCCGTAAGCTTCGTCCATTGCATCGAGCCAAAGCTGAATGCGGGCCGGCACTCTGGCGGCAATACCCCGAGGTGCTTGTGACTCACCCGACCCATGATGCATTGCTTTCAACACCAACAGGCAAAGCAGGGGGGTCACCGTCCGCGACACGAAGAAACTGATGATGAGGGCAAAGGCAATGGTAAGCGCAAATGGCATGAAGAGATTGCGCTGAATACCAGCCAAGAAGAGCACGGGAAAAAACACGACGATGGTCGTAATGGTCGAAACCAAAATGGGCATGGCCACTTCTTGCGCCGCATCGAGAACGGCCTGGCGACGAGGCTTTCCCATTTCGAAGTGACGGCTTATGTTCTCGAGCTCCACGATGGAGTCGTCAACCAGTCTTCCCACGCCCAGCGCAAGCCCGCCGAGAGTGAACACGTTGAGCGTGTTGCCCGTGAAATACAGGAGCACGAAGGTGGCCACAATTGAAAGCGGGATAGCGACTGCCACGATGGCCGTTGCTCGCCAGCTCAAGAGGAAGATGAGAATGACGACGACGGCCAAAAGACCGCCCTGAACTGCTTCATGCTCGAGCGCCGAGACCGCGGATCGGATGTAGCTCGATTGGTCGAACCCGATAGCGAGCTTCACGTTCGAAGGTACGCCATTCAACTTGGGAATGGCTTTGCGCAACCCGTCAACAACGGAGATCGTGTTGGACCCAGGTTGCTTCAACACGCGCAGGTAGACACCGCGATTCTGGTTGATCCGCACGATGTCGGTCTGATCAGCAGTGGAGTCTTCGACGTTTGCAATGTCTGCCAAGCGAACCGTTGCGCCGCCGAGCTGTCCTTGGTTGGCAACCGCAGGCTTTATCACGACCTCGCGCAATGGGCGCGCTTCGGACACTTGGGAATTCGAAAACACGTTGTAATCGCGTCCACCGACCCGCAAATTACCGCTTGGCAACAGCAGATTGGAGCCTCGAATCGTGTTCAGAATGTCCAGAATGGCGAGACCCTGGGCCCGCAGCGCATCACGATTGACCTTAACCTCGATCTCGCGCTGCTTGCCGCCACCGACCGTAGCGCTGGCAACGCCAGGCAGCCTTTCGAGCTGCGGCTCGATTACGTTGTACGCCAAGTCATAGAGCTGCTTCTCGTCAAGCGTGTCGCTGTTCACGACGACTTGGGCCACCGGAATGTTCGTGATGTCGAACTTGATGATGAACGGCTGCTGAATTCCCGGGGGCAGCGTGTTGAGAATTTGGGCAACCCGTTGGGAAACCTCGAACTGTGCGTTGTCGAGATTAGTTCCGAACTGAAACCAAACACTGACCAGCGAAACGCCCTGCTTGGATTGGCTTTCGACGCGATCAACCCCGGGGGATGCGGCCACCGCACGCTCGATCGGTTGCGTGATCGATTTCTCGATATCGACCGGTCCAGCACCCGTGTAGAACGTTGCAACACGGACCACGGGGATCGTGATGTCGGGAAAGAGATCGACGCTGAGCCGGTTGAGCGAGACGAATCCCAGCAAAATCGCCATCAGCGACATCATTAAAATGAATACTGGGTTCTTTAGAGCAAGCCGAGTGAGCCACATAGTGGATGAATTCCGTACTCAGTTGGCGTTATGTGGACCCGCGGAAGCCACCGGAGCCGTTGAGCTCGACACGGCAGGGGTTTGACGTGCAACACGCACTACGGAACCTTCGGACAATCCATCGGCGCCGGCAATCACCACATCTTGCCCTGCCTGCACGCCGCTGGTGACTTCTAGCCACTCACCCGCATCGTAACCCGTTTCCACGTGTTTCTTGTGAACTCGACTGCCCTCGACCACGAATACATAGCGGTCCAAGTCGCTCATCTGCATGGCAACTGCAGGCAATATCGTAGCTCCCTTATGGCGGTCTAGAATGATCGAGCCACGGCCGTACATCCCGGGACGAAGGGCGCCTTCGGTGTTTGACAACTGCACCTCGGCGTCGAGCGTTCGCGTCGTGGGATCAAAGAAGGGAGCAAGCCGAACGACTGAACCTCGGAACGTTCGCCCCGGCAGTGCATCAACGGTTACAACTGCCTCTTGGCCGACTGCAACCTTAGACGCGAGGCGCTCATTGATACTAATGAATACCCGCAGCACATCCATTCGCACCACCGTAATGATGGAACCACCTCCAGGAGGCCCAACGAGCGCACCAGGATCGAGCTTGCGCTGAATGACGTAGCCATCGAGAGGCGACTCGATCCGGGTCTCGCCAATGCGCGTCGCTAGCGCGCCAATCTGTGCGCGTGCCGCGGCTTCGGTCGCTGCAGCTGAGGCCAACGTGGCCTCGGCCTGCTGTAACTCTTGCTGCGATACCACACCAGTTGGCGCCAGTTGCGAAATGCGGTCGTGGTTGGTGCGCGCCAAGCCCAGGGATGCCTGAGTCTGGGCCAGCACCCCCTTTGACGCGGCCAGCTGATCGGGCAGGTCACTGGGTCTGATCAACGCTACGAGCTGCCCTCGCTTGACCTTGTCTCCGCGATCAACCAACACCGCATCGAGGTAACCCAGAGTCTTCGAACCTACGTCCGCTTGAAACAGCGGTCGAAGATCAACCGGGGCGTGCACCTCGACGTCGACGTCACGTTTCTCCAGTGCTGCCACACTCACTAATGGCGGGGGGCGGTCAGCCGTCTTGCCCTGGGCCGACTTGCTCGAACATCCAGCCGAGAGATACACCAGAACCACCAATGAAGCTGCGCGCAGGCAAGCATCTCTAAGGGTATCGAAGACCACGGTGGCCCCGCATTAGCGCACCGCCCTCTGTTCGGCAACCGTAGCCGCCGTGAGCCATTACAGCTGTGCTCGGAGCAGCGGTAGCCCCTGGCATTGCTAAGCGAATTGGCTCTGGCATTTGCTTTCTCGCCGGTAACTTCGTTCAGGCGGTGGGTCTGCTCTTGATCGGTACGCTTCCCCACTTCGCCGCAGCTTGTATCGGTGGCCTACTTTGGGGCGCAGGGATGCTCATGCGCGGCGTCACGATGTATACGCTTAGGCAAACATTGATCCCCCGCGACTTACTGGGGCGAGTCACGGCAATCTCATGGACAGCGGTTTTCGGTGCTAGCGCCATAGGTACGGCCGTGGTCACACGCTTGGCTGCGAGCTGGACCGCAGGGACGACCTTGTTTGCTATCGGTGTGGGAGTTGCACTTATCGGATCCGTTGCGCTGCTTAGTCCAATTGCAAGCGAATCGCGCCCGGTCTCTGTCAGGTAGTTCGCGTCGATCCTGCATTCCGTCTACTCCCGGTCGACTGCAAGCAAGCAAAACCTGGGTCCCTGTCTACTCCCAGTCGACTGTCGGGGCGGGTTTCAAACCCCCCCGGGCGGTTGGCAACCAACACACGTGCCTAATTTTCGCCCGACCCCTGGCGCCCCAGTAGCGG
>CAZCNI010000271.1:0-3841 GCA_964499765.1 uncultured Polyangiaceae bacterium | reverse complement strand
CCGCGGACAGCAAGTACATTGCGCTCTTCGATGAAAGACTGTCCTCCAGAAAATGTCCGGCAATCCCGCCCCCTATGAGCCCGGCGCCACCTCCAACGTAATAGGCCCAACCGGGCCGCACTTTGAGGGCAGCTTCCGTGAGCATCACGGCTTCTCCTCCGAGTAGTGCGCCGCCCACAAGTCCCTTCCCACTCACGGTGGGTTCTGCTGACTGCGCATGCGCATGGAAAGATACGAACAAAGGCACGACGAAAGGCAAGAGCCGCCACGACCGAGTCAACTGCATGATCCCTCCAGAACAAGTCAATACTTCTGTCCAAAAAATTGCAGCAAGATGTAATCTACCTGGGCGAATGCAGCCAACATAACACCGCATTGGCTCAACGTCCGCAATCTGTTTTCCCTTCGACGATACTTGCCCGCGGCCCTGCGGTCTAACCCAACGACCGAAACCCCAAGTTGGTTGGAAACATCGCTGGGGGTAAGGGTGGACGCGGCAATGACTTCGGGCGCTCACGAGTGACTTTTATCGGGCGTTGAATGCAGCGATTCGGCTGCAATTGCCACCAGTCCCAACGCTCCGGTAACCAAGAGGCCCGCGCAGAGCGGAATGTCCGGCGAACTGCGTGCGAGTAGGAGCATGGCTAGTGATGCACGCAATTCGGGGCGGACACTGCGTGGCCGGTGCAGCAGCCACGCAGCAACGATCAAAGCCAATGCCTCTTGGGCGTTTTGAACGACCCGCGGAAATACCGCGCTCGGCTCCCGGTGTAGCTGGGCAAACAAACGCGAGACGAGCACCTCGGCATAGCTCGCGTTCGGTGTGGCCCCGCGCTCGGCAGCGAATCCCAGCAACAAGGCAATACCAATGCGCGTCAATATCGAGAAGCGACTCAGAACGTCGCGGCGAAAGATCCAAACGACAATGGTCATTAGCGACGCTACATCGATCACTGCGGCGGTGCTGGCGACCCAGCGCGATACGACGTACTGCGTGGGCAGCGCGGCATCGCTAGCCTGCATTGCGAGCAAGCGAGCTGAGATCTGCGCAATGCTGCCGGCGGTCGTTAGCGCCAGAATGATCGCTCCTACTCGAACCGAAGCGGGCCGCGAGCATACGGCAGCCCCGCCGAGTGCAACGTTCGTTGCGGCAATCCCAAGCAGCAGCGAGAGCTCCGGGGTGTATGGGCCAATTAGAAAGTCGAGGCTCGCAAAGATAACCAAGAAAATGACCGCAGAGGCTGACAGCGCGATATACAGGCGGCGCCAATAGCTGATACGTCGATCGAATGACGTTGAAAGTGTCATTCGTCCGGCAACAGTGACAACGAGTACCGCCAGCAACTGCGTGAAGAAGGCAGAGACCCAGTGACTCGTCTCGAGCCACTTTCCCAACCCCGAGCGAGAGCCGGGCAGTGCCTGGTCCATGGCGCGTCCAAAGAACACGGCACAGAGTGCCACGATGACCATCCATTGCAGTGCGCTGCTGGCTGCAGGGGGCTCGCGCATCATCTCGATGGCCTGCGGGGCCGTGTTGGTTGCCATCGAGCCCGCTGTCGCGGCGTCAATGGACGCGCTGCGTGCGCTCTCTTCAACGGTCCGCTCCAATTGCGAGGGTGGGTCACTCACGAGACGTCACACGCGTTGGTTGTGATCGATGGCTCCACGATATTTGCGGGGCTTCGAATAGATGATTCATCGCCGACAATTCGTGCACCTTGCGTCGGAGCTAGAGTGACAACTGCTGGGTCTCGGCCGGGGCGAGATTGCCGGGTCGAGTGATACTGGTTGGCACGAAGTCGCCATGCTGTGAATGTTGAGGATCGCGCGTTGGGGGTGGGCTCTTCGGTAGGGCAGGTGCTTCTTTGAGAATGATTGGATGCGCAAAATACGTGCTGCATGCGTAGTCCGGATTTCGATAGAATTCCCAATGCACGTAGACATTGCCGTCGGGTGAGACAATCTCCGCGGGGGGTTTACCAAACGGTGACGCCTTGCTGACCGCCTCCAGCGCGTTGATATCAAACGCGGTCACCCCGCTGGTCCTTACGACACCCATGGTGATGACGGTACCGTCGGTCTGATTGATAATCAGTTCCAGGTCCGTATGCATCTCGTAGTTATTCAGCGGATCGTTCCTGGGGCGCTGATCGAGTGAAGTCAGAAACTCGTCGGCAAAGATTACGTGAATGCGTTGGTGCATCGAGTTCAAATAGAGCGCAAATGGAGCCGCGCGTGTATTCAGAGCGGTTTGGTTACCTGGCTTTACATGAGGAACGTAGTTTTCAATCGCGCTCTTCCACCGATTCAAGCCAACCATGGCCCAGGACCCGCGGTGTTTACTGCGTAGGCGCAGCGCATCAGCTCTTCGGTCTTTCTCGAGCTGTTCCTTGCCCACCACCACCTGCGCTTGACCATACGACAGGTTTAGGTTGATGCCGCCGGGCGTGGCGGGGCCCGATCCAAGGCCCATCCCGTAACTGTATCTGTTTTTCTGCGGTGGTGGAGGCAATCGCCGTGGGGTGACGGAGGTGCGCGGCGCGGGCGTGAAGAATGGCTCGCCCTGATCTCCGGCTGCGATTGGCGGCGCTTCTGGTAATTGTGGCTTTTCTTCCTGGGGGCTCTTGGTAGGCGGCGGTGCTTGCAGACCGCGCGGACCATTGGCGAGTGGCTCGGTCGGCGGCAATGGCAACGGCTTCACTGGTGGTTCTTGCTGTACTTTCGGAGGCGTCGCTTCAGGGGGCAGCGCCGAGCCCTGATCTTCGGTCCCTTCGGCGCTTGCAACGCGTGACTCGTCTGCATTGCCTGGTTCCTTGTCAGCCCCCTCGTGCTTCTGTCCCGGACTCGGATGCTCTTCATCTTGGTCCGTCGAAGTGATTTTGGACTGGGTCTGTTCCTCGACCTTGTTATTTTTTTCGCCCAAGAATTCCGCTTCCTTGTTCTCGGCTTGGTTCGGGTCTTTGTAGTGCTGCCTCACTGCGATCGAACGCTTTGGCGGTAGGACCAGTTCTGGTGGCTTCTTCTTGGCAACCCCGGCCTCGCCTTCGAGAAGTTTCTTTTCCTCAGGTTTCTTTTCCGCCAGTTTCTCTTCGGGCTTCTTCTCCTCGGGCTTGGTTTGCTCAATCGGCTTGGGCTCGTCCTTCTTTAGTGCTTGCTTCTTTTTTGTTTTTGGCGGCACGACCTCGGGGGGTTGTTCCGGGGGCTCTGGCTCAGCCGTCGGATTCACGAGCGTGACCTCCACGGCCCGCGTTTCGCGGCGCACCTCGTTGCGCACCTTTGCTGCGAAATTGCGAATTGATTTCTGTTCTTCTACGACGGTCATCACCTGTTCCACACTGTTGCGGCCCGACAGGTGAAACAGAATGGCCATCGCTATCCAGAGGAAGAACGGAATGGCGACGTCGCGTGAACGCATGCTGCAGTAGCCTTGAGGCTAGACCAATAACTCAAGTAGACCGCCAAAGCTTACTCATGAGATTTGGCCGAGCAATCAGGGCGCTTGGCCTTCTCCGGCGTCGATGGAGCCAACCCGCAAAAAGCCAGCGTTTCACCGCAAACACCAACCGGGATATGATCGGATTGTCATGGCCGATACCAGTGATTCGGATGTGATTTTGATTCAATGCGCGCGGTTCTCCTAGTGCGCGCGCATTTCTGGTTAGGCCCAGTCCTTGCTCGACGTAGGGATCTGGCGTGGAGACTCTGTAGGCCGGAGAGTTAGAATCGGCGGCACTAGTTCGAATTGCCGCTGAACCTAGCATTGGAAAAACTTGAAGGCCCATTGCTATCGCTTGAGTCAGCCCGTAGGGAGTCACCGAATGCTTGGTAACTTGGTTTCTAT